>CAMBQX010000146.1 GCA_945870085.1 Bifidobacterium breve
TGCATCGCCACATCAGCTGTCATCTTGGTGAGCAACCCATTGCGCTCATCAACACTTAGCTCACCAGCACGCACGAACTCATCCAGCAAGATCTTGATGTTGACTTCATGGTCTGAGGTGTCAACTCCAGCGGAGTTGTCGATCGCATCGGTGTTGAGCCGAATGCCCGCGCGTGCCGCCTCAACTCGACCCAATTGGGTAAGGCCCAAGTTACCGCCTTCGCCAACCACCCGGCACCGGAGTTCATTGCCATTTCTCCGCACCGGATCATTGGCTTTATCGCCAACATCGGCATTGGTTTCGCTCTGGGCTTTGACGTAGGTGCCGATACCGCCGTTCCAGAGGAGGTCAACCGGTGCCGCCAAGATAGCCCGAACCACCTCATTTGGGGTCAGCACATTTGCATCCGCTTCGATACCCAGCACCGAGCAGGCCTGCGGTGAAAGTGTTATTGACTTCTCGGCCCGGGAAAATACCCCGCCGCCGGCGGAGATGAGCGCTTCGTTGTAGTCGGCCCAACTAGAACGCGGCAGTTCAAAGAGGCGCGCCCGCTCGGCCACCGATGCGGTGGTGTTCGGGCTCGGATCAATGAAGATATCGCGGTGATCAAATGCCGCCACCAACTTAATGTGTTCACTGAGCAGCATGCCATTACCGAAGACGTCACCGCCCATGTCGCCGATGCCAACCACGGTAAAGTCATCGGTTTGGGTATTAACACCTAGCTCACGAAAATGCCGTTGGACCGACTCCCACGCACCGCGAGCGGTGATGCCCATGGCCTTGTGGTCATAACCATGTGACCCACCTGATGCGAAAGCATCACCCAGCCAGAAGCCGTATTCCGCCGCTATCTCGTTAGCAAGATCAGAGAAAGTCGCGGTGCCTTTGTCGGCGGCCACCACCAAGTAGGTGTCATCGCCATCACGGCGGACCACATCGGCGGGCGGCACCACCACTCCAGTAACCAGATTGTCGGTGATGTCCAGCATCGCCGAAATGAACTCGCGGTAAGAAGCTTTACCCTCGGTGAGCCAACCTTCGCGATCAAGGGCCGGGTCAGGGAGGTTGGCCGGGTAGAAACCACCCTTAGCTCCAACCGGCACGATGACCGCATTCTTTACCTCTTGGGCTTTAACCAAGCCGAGTACTTCGGTGCGGAAATCTTCACGCCGATCACTCCACCTGATCCCACCGCGCGCCACCCGGCCAAAGCGCAGGTGTACACCTTCAACCCGCGGCGAATAAACCCAGATCTCAAACATCGGCTTCGGCAGCGGCAGATCAGGCACCAGCGCTGGATCGAGTTTGACCGAGAGCGCTTGTCGCCCACTCCCATTTTTGACATAGGCATTCGTTCGCAAGGTGGCGCGTATCAGTGATAGGAAACTCCGGAAGATGCGATCTTGGTCGAGGCTGCGGACCTCGTTAAGCGCGGCCTCAATCTGGCTGACAATGACATCAGCCCTATTCTCGCGCTCTGCGACTTGAAGTTCACCAGGCCCCAATTGCACTTCGAACAATTTCACCAACAACGAGCTAATCTGCACATTTGAAAGCACTGTTTGCTGGATATAGTCTTGGCTGAAAGCTGAACCGATCTGGCGTAGGTACCTTGAGTAGGCGCGAATGAGTACCACTTGATCCCAACGCAGACCCGCACGCAACACCAACCCATTGAAGGCATCCGTCTCGCAGTCACCTTGCCAGGCGGCCCGGAAGGCGTCGGCGAACCGCTCGGCTAATGTCTCGCGCTCGATGACGCCATCGGCCGGCAATAGCAAACCGAAATCCAAAATCCACGCCACCGGCTGGCCCACCGGGGTGATTTCATATGGATGCTCATCGATGACCTCAACGCCCATCATCTGCAGGGTCGGCAGGATTCTCGATAGGGACATCGGGCCCCCAACCCGCATCACCGTAAATCGCATCCCCCGCTCATCAGCCCCGGCCGGCCGGTAGAGGCGAAGGGATAATTCGTTCTCGACAAGGTCTGCGAGAGTGAGTACGTTACCAACCGCCGCCGCACCGCTGAATTGCTCTTTATAGGCCTCGGGGAAGGCCTCGGAGAATTGGTGCAGTAGTGGTGCGGCCGCGGTCTCGCCGATCCTTTCGACAATCGCGGACGTGAAATCGTCCTCCCAACTACGGGCGGCGGCGGCCAACTTGAGTTCGAGGGCGCCGACATCTATCGGGCCAAGTTCAGCCCCCGGAGCCAGCCGCACCACGTAGTGCAATCGGGCTAAAACCGATTCAGTGACACGGGCCGTGTAGTCAACACTGACCCCGTCGAATGCGTCAACCAGTAACCGCTCTATTCGCAGGCGTACGGCGGTCGTATACCGATCCCTTGGGAGATAGACCAAAGAAGACACGAATCTTTGATAGTCATCGACCCGAATAAATAGCCGCGTTTGGCGGCGCTCTTGAATCTGCAGAACCGAAGCCGACAACTCGACTAATTCACTCGCTTGAGTTTGGAAGAATTCCTCGCGGGGGTAGGTTTCCAAGAACTGCAATAGATCTTTTGCGCGATGTGAACCGGCAACGAGTTCGAGTTCGTCCATCACCTGCAGATAACGCCCGCGCAACACAGGGACATCGACAATACTCTCGGTAAGTGCAGCAGCGGTGAATAGCCCCAAGAACCGCTTCTCACCGATAACTTGACCGGACTCATCAAATACTTTGACGCCAAAGTAGTCCAAGTAGCCATTGCGATGCACGGTCGATCGCGAATTCGCCTTGGTAAGAACCAGTAGTCGGCTCTCGCGCACCTTCCCACTCACAGCGGTGGGTAGTTGCGAAGAACTTTTGGATTCTGAGCCAGCATTTGGCCCACTACGCAAGATCCCGAGCCCGGTGCCCGGCACCGGTACGAGTGCTTCATGACCCTCGATGACGGCTAACGAATACTCGCGGTAGCCCAGAAATGTCAGGTTATCTTCGGTTAGCCAGCGGAGCAGCTCAGCGCCCTCCGTGACTTCTTCGAGAGGCAAACTGACAGGGGGTGCCGCATCAAGTTCAGTCGCGATCTCGGTGGCTTTGGCCCGCATCTTTTGCCAGTCATTATTTGCCGACCGCACATCAGCAAGGACCTGAATTAGTCTGTTCGCACTCGGCTGGCCGTCAGGGTTCAGATAATCACGATCCATGTTTATGCGCATCCACGACTCGGCGATGGCACCTGCAGGCCGGCCCTCATCGACATCAAGGTCAAGGATTTCCAACAGTTGCCCATTAGCATCTCGACGCACAACTAGTTGCGGGTGAATAATCAACCGCACAGATCTACCTTCAAGACTCAATTCATCAGAAACTGAATCCACCAAGAACGGCATATCATCGGTGACGATCATGCCCACCGTTACAGGTGAGTCACTTTCGTCGCGCACCTCGGCAAGTGGTGTGTTAACCGCGCGCACCTGGGCAAATGCCCGAATTTGTTCAACCTGGACGATTAAAGCTGCGGTCGAGTAAGCAGCAACATCAGCGCCGTCAACAAATTGAAAGAACCTCCGGCACAAGATCTGCAACTGGGTATCCTTCAGATTCTCAATAGCAGCACTCAAACCGGCTTCAACCACATCAGTCACATCACTACGCTATCCGAAGGAGGTAGCTGATATGACAATGACTTTGGATATTCACCAGACTTTTCCCGGATCCGTCGATCAGGTGCGGGCAATGCTCACCGACCCGGACTATGCCCGTAATCGTGCTGAACAAACCGGGTCGATCTCATGCGAAGTCACGGTTACCGCCGGCACCGGTGGAGCCACCGAAGTCACCATCAAGCGGGTCTTGCCCGCGAACCTGCCCTCATTCGCTTCCAGCCTGGTGGGGCCGAACCTCGAGGTGACCGAGAAGCAAACCTGGGCACCGGCGGCAGGTGGCACCTGCACCGCCCCATTCGAGGTGACTTTCTCGGGGCCGCTGAGCGCTAGCGGGGTCATATCTTTGAGTGGTGCCGCTGACCAAACCACCGCACATACCTCCGCCACTATTAAATCCACGGTGCCTTTTATGGGTGGAAAACTTGAAAAAATGGCACAGGAGCAATTGATCAAGTACCTGGCCAAGGATGAGGAGCTCGGCCGCGACTGGCTTAGTCGCTAACCCGCTTCGGCGAGCAGCGCAGCTTCACGCCAAGCACTTGTGCTGGTACGCATCGAGGACTCGAGCACTTGAGCCCGGCGGCTCGCGTCCATCAAGTTCGCCCCGATCGCTTCAAGGTCTTCGGCCCCCGGGCCCACGATGGTCACTTTGGCCCCGAGCCCGCGCACCATATTTGCCTCGGCAAGACAGGTACGAGTTACTTGCTCGCGCCAGCGCCGCTCTAGCCGCGCCGCAACCGTATTTGGGTGATCACTTTTAAAGGAGACCATCGGCGCAATCACGTAGACCTCATC
>CAMBQX010000147.1 GCA_945870085.1 Bifidobacterium breve
GCATATGCGAGGACGTCAACCGAGGTAGCAGACACCGCCCCGCCATCGACATAGGAGCGCCCGCCAATAATTACCGGGGTGAACCAGCCCGGGATCGCGCACGAAGCCATAACCGCATCTGGTAACCGCGAGGTTGGTGCACCCGAGCGACCGAAAACCACCAGCTTGCCGGTCTCGTAATCCATTGCCACCACCCAGACCCCAGAGCGCGGGGCCCAACCCGCCTCGGGCGTAACCGCCGCAACTAGGTGACCAAGCTTCTGAAGTGACTTGCGCCCTTCGGGTAAAAATGCCGAGAGCACCGCGGTGGGGGGCAACTGACCCAGATGGCGCAGGCTCGCCCCGATCAATTTCAATGATCCCGGAGCTGGGATTCTCGGCAGCCCCGGGCGCGATCCCCCGGTGGCCTCCGCCGGATCCCAGCGGTATCCGGCCAAGGGACCGGCCGTGACAACTTCTTCATTGTTGTGCTCGCGTAACTCCTCAGCACTAACACCACAACCTAAGAGCGCCCCGAGCACCGAGCCGGCAGAAGTGCCGACGATGACATCAACATCTTTAGCGGCAAACCCGTGGGTCTGCTCAAGTGCACATAAGGCTCCGATTGCCCAGGTGCCGCCCAGCACCCCGCCACCGCCGAGAACGATCCCGCGGCGCGGCGCCGGGGCACAGTTTGCGCTCGCCGCAATCATTTGGCCCCTTCGCCTTTATCGATTACCCGCAAGTGGCGGTCACCTCTAACATCGGCAACCTGCGTCAACTCCTCAAGTGAATCACGCAAACAGCCCATGAGACTTTCAACATCTTTGATAGCCGCTCGGTCAGCGTTAATCCCAAAGAAAATTTGGCCGTCATAAGACATCAGAGAAATACTCAGCGCTTGGTTCTGCGGCAACGGCATGATCGGATATGAACCAACCAGCCTCGCACCGGCAACGTACACGGGATGTTGCGGGCCAGGAACATTTACCACAGCTACGTTATAGAGACGACTGGACAAATTCGAAGCCAGCCGCACTCCTAGGGCATGCAAGGTTGGCGGCCCGTAACTTGCCATGTTGATCATGGTTTCAGCACCAATGAGTTGTGATACGTCTTGATATTGCGCCAACTGGTAACTGATATGGCGCAGCCTGACTACCGGATCAGACTCCCCCACGGGTAGGTCGACCAAAAAAGCCGATACCGGGCCGATGGTGCTGGCCGCACCCGCAGTGCTCTCAGTACTAATAGGCACCACCGCGCGCAGTTGCGAGCGAGCACTTATTTGTTCACCTCGGCCCATCAGCCAAGTGCGCAATGCTCCAGTAATTACTGCGAGCACGATGTCGTTAACCGACCCGCCGAGTTTACTTCGCACATCCTTAAACGCCGCTAACTCAAAATCTCCGGTGGCTAATCTGCGGTCAGCCAATATCGGCACATTCAAAGCGGTGACAGTCATCGCCGGCTCAGCAGCAACTCGCGCGAACGAAACTGCCGCGGCCGCCACACCAAGTGACTTACGGCCCAAATTCGAAGCGAAAGAAGTCGCGCCCTTGAACGCACCGCGCGCAACATCAAAGGCGACATCTGGATGCGCTATTGATTCACTAACCGCTGAAGTAACCAGTTCAAAGCCTGAAGGCTCCGGCGCGGGGCGCCACGACCCAATTGACCCTGGGCTCGACATTTGGGCGTCTTCGTCCAAAATTACCTGCGAGATATCAATACCCATTAACCCATCAATCATGGCCTGATGGGTTTTGGTCACGATGGCAAACTGTCCACCGGCTAATCCAGAAATTAGCGACATCTCCCAAAGAGGCCGGGTGCTATCAAGGGGCCGGCTCATGAGGCGGCTCACCAACTCATCAAGTTGGAGCCGCGACCCGGGCTTGGCCAGCGCCAGGCCGCGCACGTGGTAGGACAAGTCGAAGTCATCGTCATCAACCCAGATCGGGCGGCCAATTTGCAGTGGCACCTCACGGATCCGCTGGCGGTACCTGGGCACAAATGCGATCCGCTCAGCAATGAGTTTATGCAGTCTCCCGAGTTCGAACCCGGCGACCGGCCCTTCGAATATCCCAATATTTCCCACGTGCATCGGGGTTGTCGCTGACTCCATGAACCAAAAAGAGGCGTCCATCGCACTAAGGCGCTCTGACATAAGGCCATCGTTACATGCGTGCCACCGCCACGAAAGCCCTGGGAGGTCACCTTGGGCTGCCGAGACCTGACTTCGCTTGTCGAGTTGGCCTGGTGGGCAAAGGCCACCGCATCCTTGTCCTGTTAGCACCAGCGGTTGCTTTGGGCTTGGTCGCAACGATCGCGGTCACCTTTACCGCACCGCTCAGCGCTGCCGAGGGCGCCGACACCACCTTGCCCACGGTCGCGAACCCAAACCCGCAAGCCGAGCCAGTAAAGCTCGAAATGTTCCAGCCCTGCCACGCGACAAAAACCACGGCCGGTACCCGGTGGTGGGTAGATTAGATCGTCCGGCCAAGGGTGTCTATCGCATCTTTTCAAAATCCAAAGTCGCTTACAACCCGAATTCAGAGGTCACGTTTAACCACATGATGCGCTTTGCTTTCGGGCCAGATACCCAATCGCCGATCGACTTGCATGCGACCCCCGATACTACGATGGCACCGCAATGCACTCAACGAAACAACTTGAATTAGCAATTGCGGCCGGTGGCTGCGTTCGACTTTCAGAGGAGGCCGCCGCCACCATTTACAAGTGGGCCAAAGTGGGCGACCGAGTCATCGTCCTGCCATCGCCGTAACAAGTGCCTTACTTAGTGCCTTGACACCTTTAAGGGCGGGCGATCTCGGTGCAACCTCCGAAAGGAGCGCACCCTGCGCCACCGCATTTCGATAGCCACCGGCATCAAATGGGATTGCCACTACCGGCAGGTTGATGCCTCCATCTTGCAAGGCGGCTATTGCTGAACTGCCGCTACGACGATCCCCTGATCGAATTAGTGCCACCACGACCGGAGCATCAACTCCAAGCTGGTTTATCGTTGGCAGTTGCGCAATAAGGCGGCTAATCGCCAGTGGCTCATCCCGGGTGACAGCAACTACTACATCAGCCGCAGTTAGCCCGGTGATCGCTGCAGCATTTCGCCGAGAAGATAACAAGGTGCCACCACCATGCTGCACGACCCCACCTTCGTCTTCAATACATGGACCAACATCAATAACTGTTTTAGCAAAGGTGGCCCGAGCGATATCCCATATTGAAGTCAGTGCACTGTGTCGCAGATCGGGCCAACGCTCAGTGCGCGGAATACCCCCCAAGACCTGCAATTGACCGCGCAGCACGCTGGCACTTAACTGCAGTGAACGACTATTTAGAGTCCCGTTATCGGCATTGCGGCAGGCAACCACAATTCCATTAGAGTCTTCGATAATGCCCAGGTTGAAACAGATCGCCGGCGCATAAGTATCGGCATCAACGAGGCAAGTACGAGACCCCTCACGCGAGAATTCATCAGCCAGCGCAATAGCAATTGAGGTTCGCCCCGGAGCGCCAGCAGGCCCCCAAACCGCAACAGTTTGCCCGAGTGGCGGCGAAGCCCCTTGGCCAGCCTCAAGGATCTGGTGCTGCCAATTACCGGTATCCCAGACTCCTGCTGCCCCGTGCAAAATTTCAGCAGCAACCGCTCGCATAGTTAGCTCAGCCGCAGCATGGATTTGTACCACACGACTCACGCCAAGTACTCGAAGTAAATGCGCATCGGCGTCATCCGATGAAAGCCCGATTACAGTTCGCTGGCCCCCCAATAGGCGCGCAACAATATCGGGGCTAATACGCGGCACCTGGCCGTTCAACACAATCGGCATGTTTGGGTCGGTCGCCGCTGCAGCGAGAAGATCTGCCGCATCTAGTGATCGACGGGCGACAGTAATACCCGCCGCTGGCGCACCCGCAACTAAAGCACTCTCGCCAGCGAAACCCGCGGCCGCGAGAATGATCGTCGTCATGATGTTGGTTGGCTGGTTATCGGCACCGCCACCAAATCAATCAAACCCGAACGCGCCGCAGCAACTAGTTGGGCAGCGCCGTCAGCGGGTACTTCGACCACAACCGCGATTTCACCACCGATGCCAACGGCATCAACGGCAGCTTCAGCAACTGTTACTCGCGAAAACACGAGAACGGGCTTCGCGGTTATGCCACCAGCAACCTCAGCCGGTGTCGACCAAATATCGACAATATCTCCTGTCGCTAAGTTCACCGGCGCATGCAATGGGTCAACCGGAAGTGTCACCAGGCGCGCATCAAGTAACGGCGAGTAGCCAAGGGCGCCACGGGGGATCAGATCACCAGCCGCAACGGGCCAACGCAGTTGCCCGGTCAGCGGCTCACTGGCCGGTAGGTACTGGCCTTGGGCTTCACCAAGTGCCACGGT
>CAMBQX010000148.1 GCA_945870085.1 Bifidobacterium breve
AGACACAAGGGCGATTCCGGTGCTTCGGTTCATGTGATCCTCCTACTGGTTTTCAGGCTGTTAGTTCACTTGTTATGAGATTAGGTGGCGGTAGGCCAAGGGCGGGCCAGTGCAAGGTTAAGTACAGGTAAGAGGTCGGCGGTAGGGGCTAAATAGCCGCTTTGGTGGGCGTCCCGGCACCTTGCCAGCCGCTCGAACATGCCACTATGGGCTCATGTTGGTCTTAGTTGTCGAGGATGACCCGGCTGTTTCGACTCCACTTATTGAGGGGTTGCAGCGAAACGGGATTGAGACCGAACACGTGGCATACGCAACACAAGTCTTGGCGGCGGCCATGAATAGCAACATTGATGTGATTTTGCTCGACCTTGGTTTACCAGATGGCGACGGACTCGACGTGCTGCGCGAACTGCGAAAAATAACTGATATTCCGGTAATCATTGCAACTGCACGTGGCGACGAAACTGACCGCATTGTTGGCCTTGAGCTGGGAGCCGATGATTATGTAGTCAAACCATTTAGTGTTCGTGAGTTGGCTGCACGGGTGCGTGCAGTTTCGCGCCGACGGCGCACCGAGTCGACCTTTGAAACCGGCCGAATAATCGTTGATCGGGTTCGTCATGAGGTCCACGTTGACGGGAATCCTGTGGATTTAACCGCCAAGGAGTTCGACCTGCTCGCTGTGCTTGCCGAGGAGCCGGGTCGCGCGGTTACGCGCCAAGAATTATTTTCGCGGGTATGGGATCCGGTTTGGATTGGCACCGGCAAGACTCTTGACGTGCATGTCGCCTCACTTCGCAAAAAGATCGGTGATCCCGAACTGATTGAAACCGTGCGTGGCGTGGGATATCGGCTGGTTCAGGAGAATTCGTGACTCGACGAATTGTCATCGTAATGGCTTTGCTGGTTGCGGTGGTATCTGTTGCACTCGCGGTACCTATGGCCCTGCTCGTCGCCAATGATCAGCGAGCAGCTTTTGTCTCTCGGTTAGCAGTTGATACGTTAGTGACCGCCTCGAAGATGTCGGCGGAGCCCTATATCGATTGGGCAGCCACGGCGATCGAAACCGCGGAGCGGACCGGTGCCAGAGTCGTTGTCGTTTCCAGTGAGCTCAATCTCGTGGCAGATAGCGATAAATCGGCACTTGATCGCACCTTTGATCGTGTCGAGATCAACTCCGCCTTGGCGGGTTCTGTCACCTCAGATGTGCGCTACTCGCAGACACTAACCCAAGATCTGCGTTATGTAGCAGCACCAATAGTTCAGAACTATGGAGTAGTTGCGGCGGTTCGACTTTCCTTGCCAGAAACTCAGGTTGATAACGAAATTCGCGAAACACAGATTTGGTTGCTGGTATTTGTGGGAGCGGTGGTAATTGCGGCGGCACTTGTGGCCTGGTTGCTGGCGCGTTCGATAACTGCACCACTACTGGGACTGGCGGCAATCGCGCGGGCACTTCCAGATGATTTAACCCTTCGGGCATCTGAAACTGATGGCCCAGAAGAAGTTCGCGCGGTGGGCCACGCGCTCAATGAAACTGCAGAAAAACTTAACGGCATCGTGCATCGCACACAGCGGGTTGCTGCCGATGCATCACATCATTTACGCACGCCACTGACCGGAGTCCGACTTAGACTTGAGGCAATTGAAGACATAAGTACCGAAAGTGCCGTGCAAGATCAGGCCCAAGCGGCTACCGCCGAGGTTGACAGGCTCACGCGCCGCATTGATCAGGTACTCGCCTTGGCACGTAGTGATGCCGGCAACATTGATGAGCAGGTGGTCGACATCTCCGAGATTGTCCGATCCCGGGTAGAAGCTGCAACCTACTTGGCCGATGAGCGTGGAATCGCACTGAATATTGAGGTAAATAATGGCGTACAGATTCTGGCCGGACCGGGCATCGTGGCTCGCGTAATTGATGAACTGCTGGGTAACGCGATGAGTTACGCAAAGTCAAGAATTACGGTAAGCGTTGGGGTTGAAAATGGATTAGCAAAGCTCGAGGTCGCCGATGACGGGCCAGGAGTTAGCGCGAAAGAGTACGAATCGATTTTTGAGCGTTTTGTGCGAGGCACGCATAGTGTTGCCGGTGGCAGTGGCCTTGGCTTGGCGCTGGTGCGTGAAGCTGCGCGGGCCCATGGCGGCGATGCTATTGCTGAGGCTGACGGAAGTGGTGGCTTACGGGTAATCGTGACTTGGAGGTGTTTGTGAACGTTTCTACGACTGCCGATCTAGTCGTTATTGGTGGCGGGATTGTTGGGCTAGCCCTCGCCGATGCCTGGCTCGCCCGCCACCCGGGCACGTCGGTACTGGTGCTCGAAAAGGAACCGGGGCTCGCGGCACATGCCTCCGGGCGAAATAGTGGCGTGCTGCACGCGGGTTTTTATTACGCTCCCGACTCCCTCAAAGCCCGACTGACCAGAGATGGTAATCACTTGCTGCGCGAGTTTTGTGCTGAGCGTGGAGTGGTGGTTCGCGATACCGGCAAAGTGGTTGTTACTCAATCCGAATCAGAAATCCCGGCCTTGCGAGAGTTGTTCGTTCGTGGGCAAGTAAATGGCGTGAAACTTGAATTGGTTGATGAAGCCCAGCTACGTGAACTTGAGCCCCTTGCTAAAACCCATGGGTCGGCGCTTTGGTCACCGACCACGGCGGTCGCAGACCCGGTAGCGGTGGTGGAGGCGCTGGCGGGCCGAGTGCGCGAACGTGGAGGGGTAATCGCCCTAGGTTCTGAGGTTACCGGGGCGGGGCCGGGGTGGGTGACAATCGCCGAGCGTCGGATTAGTGCAGGTTACGTAATTAATGCCGCTGGCCTTTATGCCGACAAAGTAGCGCACTGGTATGGCGTTGGTACCGATTATCGAATGCTGCCGTTTAAGGGGCTCTATTGGTACGGCTCATGGGCACCTGGTCGCCTGCAGCGTCATGTTTATCCGGTACCTGACCCGCGTAACCCATTTCTCGGTGTCCACCTAACTGTGACAGTCGACGGTAAAGCCAAGATCGGGCCGACGGCGATACCTGCTCTCTGGCGTCAGGATTACGGGGGCTTCGCGGGGTTTAACGCCGGCGAGCTGGCGAGCATTGCGCGCACCTACCCCACTTTCTTTCGCAGTAAAGATCATGATGTTGCCGGATTATTGCGAAGTGAGTTGCCAAAGTACTCGCGCAAGCACTTGGTTAACCAAGCACGTGCGTTGGTGCCATCGGTGGCGCCCGCAGATTTCAAGATCAAGGGTCGCCCAGGTGTTCGCGCGCAACTATTTCACCTACCGACGCGCAAATTGGAGATGGACTTTGTTTTTGAGCACGGTGATCGATCAACGCACATGCTCAACGTAGTGTCGCCAGCTTGGACAAGTGCGCTGGCTGTAGCCAAATATGTGGTGGCAGAGATAAATTCGTAGCTAGTCGAGGGTGCTGCCGGGGGCGATACCCAAACTAGTGAGCGCTGGGATGCACACGCTAACTGTTGGTGCAGTCAATTGCCACCTCCTCGTTAGGAGCACACTGCCAAGTTAGTTAAGCCGGCAGGACTCGACCTAGCCCCGTGAAGTGGCGGGTGTACCAAGGCCCAAAGATGGGCCGGATTCTCACTTTCTTTCCGTACCCCACGGCGTGCACCATTTTTCCGTTGCCCAGGTACAGGCCTACGTGGTGGGCGCTGCCGCGCAAATAGAAGACGAGATCACCAGGCTGGGCGTTCTTGCGCGAGATTTTGCGGGCCATCTTGTACTGGGCGCCTGAGTAGTGCGGCAGATCGAGGCCGGTTACCTGCTTGAAGACATATCGGGTTAGGCCTGAGCAGTCGAAAGCATTGGGCCCGGAGCTGCCGGCGCGGTAGGTATCGCCGACCTGCTTTCGGCCAAGGATCGCTATGCGTTTGCGCAGGAACGCGACATTGGCAACGTTCCGCTGACGCGGGGTGAGTGCGGGGATGGCTGCGAGGCGCTCAATGACTCGAGCCATTGTGGGTTCCGGGAGTTCGACGGCAGACAGTGGCTGAGAAAGGTGACTGGTATTAGGGAAGGCAGAAGAAGTTGAGTCATTGCTAATCGGGGTCGCGCCTGATGGCGAAATAGTGAGCACGCTGACCAAAAGGGCGGCTGCTACTGAGATGTTGAGCGTCTTGAGGTGGGCGTGCATGCACGTCTCCTTCGCGTTGCTGCTAACAAAAAGCAAGTCGCCTGGGGCCGGTCGGGGGACCGTCGGTGAACCAAGCGACTCGATGACGCTATGCCGTGAACCCTTGATAACGGAATGGTCACGACCGGTTTTCGGACGCCACGCCATGGGGTTGTGGGATGGCCCACATCTATTCCCACAGACACCAATTGCCCCACTGGTATCAGAGAGCTGGTGAACTTTGCATGCCGGACGCAGCAAATATGGTG
>CAMBQX010000149.1 GCA_945870085.1 Bifidobacterium breve
TATGGCACCGGTGAGTGGACGGATTCGGCGGTGCGTCGTTATGTTCGCGATGCCGGAGAGCAATTGGTGCAACTACATAAACTCACGCGCGCAGATTCAACCACGCGCAATAAACGCCGAGCCGCCGCTTTACAACAGGCTTACAGCGGCCTCGAAAACCGCATCAATGTTTTGGAGCAAGAGGAGGAACTGGCCTCACTGCGCCCAGATCTTGATGGTGCAGCGATCATGCGCATATTGAACTTGCCACCTGGCCCAGTTGTCGGGCAGGCTTATCGGTTCCTAATGGATCTGCGTCTAGATCGGGGGCCACTTGGCGAGGAGCAGGCCACCGAGGCACTTCTTGCTTGGTGGGCCGCACGCCGGTAGTGAAGTGACCAAGTAGAGAGTCAAGCGACTACCCTGCTCCCATGGTTAGTCCAAACCGGCGCGCCAGCCAACGCCCAGCCACCGCCGAAGCACGTGCCGCCCTTGGCCTTGAAGCGAGAAAAAGCGCCCCTCGTAGCTCACTATCCCAATGGTCGCCAATGCCGGATCGACAAAATGTGGTCGAGCAGCTTGCTGGGCAAGAAGTAGAACGAGTGCCGAATCTATTGCCACTGCGGCATTCTCGAATGTCGGTCAATCCATTTACTTTCTATCGCGGGTCCGCGTTGACCATGGCCGCAGATCTTGGGTCCCGGCCGAATTCAGGCCTCCAGGTGCAGTTATGTGGTGATGCGCATCTGTCGAACTTCGGGCTGTTCGCCGCACCAGATCGTGCCGTGATTTTCGATATCAACGACTTTGATGAGACTCTTCCCGGACCATTTGAGTTTGACGTAGCGCGTTTGACAACTTCATTCACCCTGGCCGGGCAAAACAATGGTTTTTCGAGTATTGAAATTGAAAATATAACGCGTGCTGCGGCAGCGTCCTATCGAAATTCTATGGCCGGGTTCGCCCAGATGGGTGAATTAGATATTTGGTACACCCGCACCGACTCCAGCGTGTTACAAAGTTGGGGGCGTGATGCTGCCGGCAAGAAGGGCGCCCAAGTAGCTGATCGAACTGTCGCTAAAGCCCAAAAGCGCACATCATGGTCGGCGATCAACAAAATGACCGAACTCGTTGACGGTCAACGCCGGTTCATTAATTCGCCCCCGTTATTGGTGAGAATTGAAGTCGGCGCTGACGTCCACCCATTACTAACTGGGCTACTCGAGCAATACCGAGAAACCTTGATTGATGATAGGAGTGAACTCTTTGGCCGCTACAAATTGGTGGATATCGGCCACAAAGTTGTTGGTGTTGGCAGTGTCGGTCTACTTGCTTTTGTGATTTTACTTCAGGGTCGCGATGAGTCAGATCTCTTGGTGCTGCAAGTTAAGCAAGCTGTTCGAAGTGTGCTTGAGCCATTTACCAATCCGAGTTCCTTCGAACAGCAGGGTGAAAGAGTTGTAAGTGGGCAACGGGTCATGCAGGCCGCGAGCGATATTTTCCTTGGTTGGATAAGAGGCGCGCAGGGCCGTGATTTCTATATCCGCCAACTTCGCGATATGAAGTGGTCACCTGATGTCACTTTACTCAATCCAGATACTCTTCAAGCGTACGCGATGATCTGTGGAAACACGTTAGCTCGGGCCCATGCACGATCGGGTGACGCCGTCGCTATTTCTTCATATCTTGGTACTAGTGCGAAATTTGATAACGCCATGCTCGACTTCGCCTTGGCATATGCAGGGCAGGTCGGCACGGATTTTGCAACTTATACCCAAGCAATCGCATCCGGAAAAGTTACGCTAGCCGCCGATGAGGTAGCCGCGGCTACCTTGGCTTTCACGGCGCACGCAGGTCATGGGATACAAGCGATCCGCACCCCGATCTGAACTAGCAGATTTAGTTAGCGGGCAGATCCGCTGTTACAGCTACAGCTTCTGTCTTCGCGATCAGCACCTGTAGCAAAGTGAAGAGGCCACCGGCGAGTAGCAATACCCAGATCATGTGAGTCAGTGACATCACGCTGCCGACCACCAGAATAAACACGGTCACGGCGGTTATCACCCAGCGCACGGTATCTGCGCGAGCGGCCAAGAACGTGCTCAGCCCATTTTCTGGAAGCGAGGAACCAATTTCAGTTAAGCCTGCAACCACATGCGAGCGCACGTTGCGTGCTGGCCTCGAACTCCCGGCGTACCACCCGGCAATTGCAAGAACCACACCGAAGATCATCAGACCCTGAAGCCCCGTCATCAAGTAGTTGAACAGGGTGTCCCAGAAAACCCCAGAAGCCCCACCAAAGACCGTACCGGCGAGTTGATCAACAAAGAAAGTTTTGCCGACGCCAAGAGCCCACGTCGTTAGACCTCCGGTTACAACGAGTGCGATACCGACAGCTAGCACCATTCTTGGGCGGCGCCGGGCCAAGATGATTGCTAAGCCGAACAGGATGGCCATCAGGAGCGGGAACCACTGCAAAATAGGCGAAGTAAGGGAGTAGACAAATTGCAATTGCGCGACCACAGGCGCCTCGAAGAGGACGATCTGGCGATCGGACTCCGGGATGGTCACCTTGTCGGCGAGGCTCACCCCTTGAGCAACAAGTTGGCTCTGCACCGCGGTCAGGAGGTCGCTGATATCGAGAACCACCTGATCACCTTGCATCTGTACCGGGCCTTCGTTGCCGCCTTGGAGAATGGCAACAACACTCTTTTGAGTGGCACCTGCCAGCGTTACCCAGACTTTCTGAAATGCATCGGATGCGATGAAGCCCTGCACAATTTCACCGATGAGCTTGTTTACGCCCGCAGCAATTGGGGCCGATAAGGATGCGGAGAGTTGATCATTGTTAAGGAGCCCGCCGAGGAAGTCACCGACTATTGCGGTGGTATCGACCTGCTTGACGATAGCGGCGGACACCGCTTCGGAAACCGCGGCCTGTACCTGTGGAGACTCGGCCAGCGGACCAACGGTGGCGAGGAACTGCTCACTGTTTACAACCGTGGCATGACCCCAGTTGCCGAGCATTGCTAGTGGAGTCAGAGCCGCCGCAATAACAAAGATGAGAACTGCTGCGATTGACCGAACGCCCGAGCGCTTCTGGGCCGGCTTCACGTCACTCATAACTCTCCTGAAGGTCAAGTTCGCCAGACTTATGCTGTCTCACGAATCAGTGTGTGATGGGAGCCTATTGCTCTTTCCCCTCTGGTACCAAGCGGCTGTGGAAATAAGTAAGACACCAACCCCGGCATAAGCCCACGGAGCTTGTCCACTAATCGGCGAGATAAAGGCCATCAAGGTGATTCCGAACACCAGGGCTACGTTCACGATCATGTCAAATAGGGCGAATACCCGGCCCAGGTGATCATCTGGGATATGTCGCTGGATCAAGGTGTCTGAGCAGACTTTCACCGACTGCCCGGCGAAGCCCATCGAGAGTGCACCGCCAAGAAGGGCGGCAAATGCTGGGGTCACAGCGCCGATAAAGATGAGGCCGGCGCCCAGGGTGCCAGCCTGCAGGAGCGCGAAACCAGACCAGCGGACGGCACCATATCGACGGGTTGCCCCTGGTGTTAGCACCGCACCAATGAGGGCACCGATGGCAGCGGCAGCCGTGATTATCGCGAATTGGCCAAGCGCCGAATCAGCCTGCACCGTTTCATTGAAAGTCTCACGCACAAGCAATACAGCGCCGGCGGTTAGTACACCGAATGCAATGCGGTGCATACCGACAACGGTGATCGCTCGTCGAGGGATGCGGTCTTGGCCGAGCACCCTTAATCCGTCAACTAATCCGGACACCACACCACGAATGGAGTCGGCTGGCTTTTCGCCGCTCGGCCCCAAGGTGTCCTTTCCGATTCGCAATGCGAGAACTCCGGCCAGTGCGAAACCAATTGCGGCCAAAATGAGGATGACTTCACTCCCGAAGTCTCCCCCGCCCACAACACTTCGAACGGTGACGCCAACAAGTGCACCGATTGCCGCTGCGATTGTCCCTGATGTTGGTGTCAAAGCATTTGCGGTTACAAGATCTCGGCCATCAACTACGTGAGGCAAGGAGGCAGATAAGCCAGCAAGGACGAAACGTCCGATACCAAGCACGGTCAGTACCGTCACCCCGAGCCCAAGCCCGTCGTTTCCGGCAAGAACGAACGCAACTATGGGCAAGGTGACCAAAGCTTTTAGCAAGTTTGCTCGCACAAGCACACTGCGCCGACGCCAACGATCCAAGAACACCCCCGCAAATGGACCAATGACGGAGTAGGGCAGGTAGAGAATCGCAAAAGCCGCGGCAACTTTTACGGCATCGGGTTGGCGCTCCGGGGAGAAGAGCACGAAGGTGGCAAGTGCTGCTTGCAGCAGTCCATCGGAAAATTGGCCGACTAGGCGAACTGACCAGAGTTTTCGAAAGTCGG
>CAMBQX010000150.1 GCA_945870085.1 Bifidobacterium breve
GGATGACCAAGGAGTAAGCGTAAAAGTTCGCCTCCGGCATAGCCCGAGGCACCGGCGACGGCCGCGGTGATCATGTGAATAGTATACGCATAAGCGCATAGTATTCAGTTAGGCGCCCCTGATGACCGCGCCGCAGTCAAGCCCGGCGCGATTAATCGCCCCTTGACGGGCCGCCGCGGTCTCGGCCGCCGACAAAGTGCGGTCCGAGGCGCGAAAGCGCAGTGCAAAAGCCAGCGAACAGTGCCCATCGGGAACCTGCGGGCCACTATAGATATCAAAAAGTCGAATCGATTCAAGGAGATCACCGGCACCAGCACGCAGCGCCGCAGTTACTGCAGCCACCGTAACTGAGTCTGCAACAACCACCGCGAGATCTTCCTTGGCCACCGGGTGCGCACTCACCGCGGGGGCGGGACGCACCGCGGGGGCCGCCGCTATGAGCGCATCAAGGTCAAGTTCTAGCGCACTCGAACGCGTCGGCAGCGACCAAGCCTGGATAACCCGCGGATGCAGTTCACCAGCCACCCCAATCGGTTTACCGGCACAGATGATCGTGGCGCACCGACCCGGGTGAAATACCTGATCACCACCTTGCTCAATGGTGATCTCGGACCCGATCACCTCAGCAATCACCTGTGCCATCTGGACAGCATCGCTCCAACCATGGTTCAGACTTGGCCCCCACCAACCCGCAGCCTCTCGCTCCCCCGCAAGAACTACGCCCAGGTGCATCGGCTGGCTTGGCAGTAATCCATTTAATGCGGCCCACTCATCGGCGCTAGGCCGCTCCAGGACACTGGGCCTAGGCACTGCGCCAACACTTTCACCTTGGAAAACCGATCCCAATTCAAATAGAGATACGCCACTGCTACCGCGCCCGAGATTGCGGCGCGCCGTGGAAAGCAGCCCGGGCAGTAGCGAAGCGCGAAGGTATGGCTGCTCATCAGATAGTGGGTTCGCCAGGCGCACTTTCGATCTACGAATATCTGCTATCGGAATTTGCAGATCATCTAGTTCGCTATCGCCTACGAATGGATAGGTGAGGACTTCAACCGCACCGCGGGCCGCAAGAGTCATCCCGACCCGCCGCTTCAGTCGCTGTGAGTTTGTTAAACCATGACCGGCAGCCGCGATCGGCAGCGTCGAGGGCAAATTTTTATAGCCGACTAAGCGAACAACTTCCTCGACTAAATCTGCGGGATCGGTGAGGTCAGCACGCCATGGTGGCACCTGGACTTCCAGGTGATTGCCATTGATCACGACTCCACACCCAACCGCCTCGAGCAGCCTGATAACGGTGTCTTCTTCGATTGGCATCCCAGCAACCGCGGCCGGCTCGCTGCCTAGCATCGATATCACACATGGTTCATAAGGTGCCTCGACCGCGTTCATGCCTACGTAATGCCCGCCGCCGAATTCAATTAGCAAGGCCGCTGCCCGAGCCGAGGCATATGGGGCAAGTGTTCGGTCAACTCCACGCTCAAAGCGCCGCGACGCCTCGGACGAAAGCTTGTGTCGTCTTCCCATGCGGGCAACGACTCTGGGCGCAAAGTGTGCCGCTTCGATCGCAATATTAGTCGTGTCATCATCAATTTCACTGTCGAGCCCGCCCATAGTTCCGGCTAGCCCAATGATGCCGTCATCGTCCAAAATCACTAAGTCATCGGAGTTAAGTTTTCTGGTGACGTGGTCTAGTGTTTCAAAAGTAGAACCTGGCTCAGCCCAACCTGCGCGCACCGGCCCATTTAATTTATCAAGATCAAATGCATGGAGTGGCTGCCCAAGTTCGAGCATGACGTAGTTAGTGACATCTACCGCGAGTGAAACCGGGCGCATACCGCTTGCCGTAAGCCGCTGCTTCATCCACTGTGGTGAGGCGGCCTTGGGGTTGAAACCAACGATAGTTCGCAAAGTGAAAAGTGCGCAGGCCGCGAAATCATCGCTGCCACATTGAGCGGGAACCGCATCGGGAGCAGGTGCCGGGAGGTCAGCGACACTTAGCCCTGGATCTTGGAAGGGCAGGCCGTATGAAATTGCCAGTTCACGAGCGATACCGCGCAGCGACAAGGCGTATCCGCGGTCAGGGGTCACGGCAATATCTAGGATTTCTTCGCCCAACCCGATGAGTGGCCCGGCATCAGCACCGGCAGTGCCCGCCGGAAGCACCATGATGCCTTCATGCTCTTCACTTAATGCCAGTTCACGCTCAGAGCAGATCATGCCATCAGAGAGATGCCCGTAAGTTTCGCGTGAAGCTATTTCGAAACCACCGGGTAGCACAGTTCCGGGGAGGGCGACAACCACTATGTCGCCAACCGTGAAATTGCGTGCCCCACAAATTATGCCCCGGACACCGCCCCCGGCCGCTCCGACGTCGACCTGGCACCACCTGATCGGCTTCTTGAATTCGGTCAATTCCTCGATTTCAAGAACCTTGCCTACATAAAGCGCACCGTTAACGCCACCGCCAATTGTCTCGACAGTTTCAACTTCAAGTCCGGCATCAATCAATCGCGCTGCCAAATCACGACCGGTTTGATCCACGGGGATATCGATCAGTTCGCGGATCCACGACACCGGCGCTCTCATTAGGACTCCAACCCAAAGGCCAAGGAGAACCGTAAATCGCCTTCGACCATATCGCGCATGTCGGTGACACCATTTCTGAACATCAAAGTGCGCTCAATGCCCATGCCAAATGCAAAGCCTCGATACCTAGCAGGATCAATACCTACGGCCTGCAAAACTCGGGGATTGACCATCCCACAGCCACCCCATTCGATCCAGCCCTCACTCCCGCAGGTTCGGCAGGGTTCGTTTGAGTTATCTATCGAGACGCCCCGGCACACAAAACACTGAACATCAAGCTCTGCACTGGGTTCGGTGAACGGGAAATACGAAGGCCGGAGCCGGGTCACAATGCCAGGGCCAAACATCTCTTGGGCGAAGTGGTCAAGGGTGCCCTTTAAGTCACCCATGGTTAGTCCTTCGTCAACCGCGAGACCTTCAACCTGATGGAATACTGGAGTGTGAGTGGCATCAAGTTCATCGGTGCGATAGACCCGGCCGGGTGCGACCACGTAAATTGGCAACTGCCGATCGAGCATCGCGCGAATTTGGATGGGTGAGGTCTGGGTTCTCAAAACCACACCACTTTCGGGTGAACCCACATAGAAGGTGTCTTGCATGGTGCGCGCCGGGTGATCTGGCGGCACATTTAGTGCATCGAAGTTAACCCATTCAGCTTCCGCCTCTGGACCCTCGGCGATGTCGTACCCCATTGCAATGAAAACATCGCAAATTCGCTCCATCACCGTTGTCAGCGGATGCCGAGCACCCAGCGGAACTCGCACCGCTGGCAAAGTGACATCGATGAACTCCTCCGCGAGTACGAATTCATCACGGGCTCGTTCGAGTTCAATCTGACGTGAGTCAAGGGCAGTTTTAACCGCTCCCCTAGCCTCACCAACCCGCTTGCCCACCTCCGCCTTGGCTGCCGGCGGCAAAGCCCCGATATCGCGGTTAGCCAAGGCCAATGGGGAGCGATCCCCAGCATGAGCCAAGCGCACCCCTTTAAGTACCGCTAGGTCACCGGCGGCCGAAACCGCCGCGAGGGCTTCAGCGACCATCGTGGCGATGGCCTCAGCGCCCAACACGGCGACCTGCTTAGGGTCGAATGAGGTATTTGGTCCGGACATCAGGTCGGAAGTATCTCACTCGCCGAGGATCGCCTTGGCCAATTGCTCCACCGTGGCGTCAAGATCTCCAGTTCCGTGCAAAATCAGGTCAGGGTGCTCCGGTACTTCATACACCTGACCGCGCCCGGTCATATTGGGCAGGTTGCCCGCGGCTGCTTTGGCATAGAGGCCTTTTGGATCACGTTCGGCGCACACCTCGACCGGAGTGTCGACATAAACCTCCAGGAACTCCCCCTTGGAAAACAGCTCGCGCGCTGCGGCTCGATCCCCGCGATAAGGCGACACCAAAGCCACCAACACCACTAATCCAGCATCGCACATCAACTTGCCGACCTCAGCAACCCGACGAACATTCTCGGCCCGATCCTCGGGAGTGAACCCAAGATCCTTATTCAAGCCGGTGCGCACATTGTCACCGTCAAGAACATAAGTGTGAACGCCCATGGCGTGGAGCCGGGCTACCGCAGCGTCAGCGATGGTTGATTTGCCCGACCCGGGTAGGCCGGTGAGCCACACCACCTTGCCCCCGTGGCCCATTAAACGGACTCGAGCCTCGCGATCAACGTCATACAGATGCGGGACGACATTGAAGGCGCGACGCATTACGTGGCGCAC
Source organism: Bifidobacterium breve (assembly GCA_945870085.1). Classification (GTDB taxonomy): domain Bacteria; phylum Actinomycetota; class Actinomycetes; order S36-B12; family S36-B12. Next base: position 4,314 of record CAMBQX010000150.1, read on the forward strand.
CAACCCAGCCGCGACGGTGTCGGCGGT
>CAMBQX010000151.1 GCA_945870085.1 Bifidobacterium breve
CGGAAATTGCACGACATCGCCATACTCTTGCCACACGCTATTTAGATACATCAAGGGGTTCTTGCGAATTTGCCCGAACGCTTTTAGCATCTGCAGCCCGGCCGGACCTGGTGCCGTTGCCGGGGTGCCGAGATACGAGCGCTTAGGCATCGGACCACTCACTTTCCCGGGCCGCATTCATTACTTCTTCAGGCCACCGATTGCTCGTCAACAAATAACCGCACGCGCGAAGTCAGATGCGCCAGAGAGTCGGCCGCTACCTTTTTGCCGATCTCGCTTGCGTAGGCTGCATCGAAATCTACACGGGAGTCGAACCAGAGTTCGGTTATCCCATCACAGGGCGCATCAGGGTTTTGCTCCACGAGATTAAAGAGGATGCGACGAACATTTGGTAGAGCACGCGCCATGGGCGCATGCTCCTGGAGCCACCACTGCGCAAACTGTTCGTGGGTTAGGTCATCGCGCCGGGTCAACATGATCATCGCCTTGAACATCGGGCTCCTTAAGTAGGTTTCTTCACGCGGGCATTTGGTCGACCACCGGTGCTAAGCACCAAGGCAATGACCATTTCATCGGCATGCGGGGCATCGGCGATAGCCAGATCAACCGAATCCATGTCATCGAAAACCCAGCGATCATCTTTGTTACTGATCGGCATGGTGATCTGAGCGCCCGGGCCACCGACCTTCTTGGTACCGGGGATGATGTCAGCGCCGCCACCGATTGCAGCCCGAACCGGGGCCCCAAAACGCGGGTGCAGAACTGCAGCGGTGTGTTCACGATCACCATCAACACCAACGATCGCACCCTTGCCGTAGCCGCGAACTTCATCTGGCTGTACACCCATTGCCGCTAGCGCGCGAAGGGCCTGTTGCACCAATAACTCGCTGGATTCGCGGCCAAGTTCAACAAGCTCGGTTAAATCATCGACTTTGCCTTTTCCGGCGAGTGGGTTTTGTACCACCACGGCGGCAATCACGATTATCGTGGGCGGATTTACCGCTGCGCCCGCTTCACTGCAGGTCTCCTGGGTAGTAGTAACCAGCGACCTAACTTTCATACTGACACCGCGCCTTTATTACGAGGACTCAAACCATAGAAAGTGGTGCGCTCCCGGGCTGTGCGGCCAATCGGATCGCAGACGGCTTGGAAATCCGCCGGGGTCAAACCCTGGCCATGGGTAGCACCAGCGGCACGGGAAATATTTTCATCCATCAAAGTGCCACCAAGGTCGTTAACTCCCGCCTGCAGCAACTGACGCGCACCTTCAACACCCAACTTGACCCACGAGGCTTGAATGTTATTGATCTGGCCGTGGTACGCAATGCGCCCGATCGCATGCATAAGCACCGTCTCGCGCCAAGTCGGACCACGCCGAGCCCGACGCTTTAAGTAAATAGGTGAGGCCATATGGACGAACGGTAGCGGCACAAACTCGGTGAACCCACCGGTGCGCTTTTGTAAATCGCGAGTGCGCACGATATGCCGAGCCCAGTGCACCGGTTGCTCAACACTGCCAAACATGATCGTCACATTCGAGCGCAACCCTATTTCGTGGGCAATCTCATGGCACTCGAGCCACTGTTCGGTATTGACTTTGTCGGGGCACAAGATCGCCCGGATCTCATCATCCAAGATCTCGGCCGCGGTACCCGGAAGGGAGCTCAATCCGGCTTCCTTCATGCGAAGCAGGTACTCACGCAGCGGCTCACCCAATCGGCGCGCCCCTTCGGTAACTTCAAGGGCGGTGAATCCGTGGATGTGCATTTCAGGGACAGCGGCTTTTACGGTACGGCAGACCTCGACGTAGTAGTTACCGTCAAAATCGGGATGGATCCCACCCTGAAGGCAAACTTCGGTGGCCCCGAGGGCTGCAGCCTCGCGTACCCGTTCGGCAATTTGATCATTGGTCAGCAGATAAGGGGCCCCGCGCAGATTCAAGGACATCGGCCCTTTGGAGAAACCACAGAAGGTGCACTTGAAAGTGCAGACATTCGTGTAGTTGATATTGCGGTTGTGGACGAACGTAACTTCATCGCCATTTACTTCTGCTCGTAGGCCATCAGCGAAGGCTGCTACCGCCATCACTTCGGCACCGCGCGCAGTAAATAAAGTGGTGATCTCGGCCACATCAAGTTCCTGCCCAATTTCGGCGCCAGCTAAAACTTCACGAACTGCACCTTTGATTGCCGGCTGCGACGTCGCACTGCCTATTAGCGACATCGGTGATCGGTCGGCGCCTGAATACCAAGCCGAAGACCGCCTACCGATTTGCACGACTTCAGCTCCGGTACCCACGTTCGCCGCAGCTTCATGGCGCTCAGGGAAAGTGGCACCCGGGTCATCACGGCCAAAGCCCTCCGCGTCACTTCTATCTAAGACCGCAAACCGAACGTTCTCGTCCAGCCAGCGCCCAGGGTCGAGCACAAACTCCGGATAAATAGTTAGCCGTGGGACGAGCGCGAGCCCACGCGATTCAACTACCGCACGCAGCGACTCGATACTCGGCCATGGCTTCTCGGGATTGACATGATCGGCGGTCACCGGCGATATCCCACCGAAGTCATCGATACCGGCTTCGATTAACACCGCTGGATCATCAACTAAGTTCGGCGGCGCCTGTAGGTGCACATCGGCGGGCAAAATCATGCGGGCCAGTGCTATTGCATCTACTAGGTCATCTAGCGAGCACGCTGGGTGATCGCGCATCAAAGTGCCAGGCTTAGGCACAAAGTTCTGGACTATTACTTCCTGGACATGTCCGTAACGTTGATGCGCAGCCGCGATCGCCTCGAGCGCCTCGATGCGGTCGTCGCGGCTTTCACCAATACCAATAAGAATGCCGGTGGTAAATGGGATTTCCAACTCCCCCGCAAACCGCAAGGTGGCTAGTCGACGCTCTGGTGTCTTATCCGGTGCCCCGCGATGGGCCGCCAGATCTGGACGCAAAGACTCGATCATCATGCCCTGACTCGGAGCCACCCGGCGCAGCAGTGCGAGGTCATCAAGGCTCAGGGCCCCGGCGTTTGCATGTGGCAATAGACCGGTTTCATCCAGCACCATTTGGCACATGGCCGCTACATATTCCACGGTGGTCGCATAACCGGCCTCGGTGAGCCACTGCTGGGCCACCGGGTACCTATCCTCGGGTAGCTCACCCAAGGTGAACAGGGCCTCGTGGCATCCCGCCTCTGCGCCTTGGCGGGCAATGTCTAGTACTTCAGCAGGGCTTAAGTAGGGCGCCGGCAAATGCGCCGGAGACTGCGCAAAAGTGCAGTAGCCACAGCGATCGCGGCACAGCATGGTGAGCGGAATGAACACCTTTGGCGAGTAGGTGATCCGCGTTCCCACTAATACCTCCTGAGCAAGGGTGAAGAGTTAAGAGTTAAGGGTGGATCGTCGCACATGCCACCAAATGGAGGTGAATTTGTGACCTGTCACACCTTTGCCGACAATATAGGTGAACAGTTTGTGAATTCGCGCACAAACCCCCTTATTTTGTTCAGGGGGCACGAAAGGTGCGGGACACTTGGAATGGCCAACGGGCACACCCGCCCACCGACCACGGCATATCTGGAAAACCCCAGATCATCCGCACCAACACAATGAATTAGGAGTTACCCTCCGTGAAGCCCTTCGCAATGATTTTCGCATCAGTGTTCGACCGTGAGCCCCTTAGCCGTGAGGACGCAAAGCGCCGGCAAATCCATCGGGAGTGGGATCGGCAGCGCGCCCGCGCACTAACCCCGGCAGACCTAGCTGAGATTGACGCAATTTTCTCGCGTAATCTCTAAATCCTAAGGACGGTGGCCTGCCCTAAGGGCAGGCCACTTTTCCGTTGGGTGGTGACTTAACCCCACTCAACCTCGGCGGCCATCCGCAGTGCGAGTGCCGCAATCGTTAAGGCGGGGTTTTGCGCACCCGACGAGGGGAAGAACGCAGCATCCGCGATGAAGAGGTTCGCCACCTCATGCGACCTACCGAGCCCATCAACGACACTTTGCGCTGGGTCAGTGCCACCGACCGCGGTGCCGCACATGTGGCTATTCATGTCGATGGTGAACCGCTGCTCGAAAATACCAACGTAGCCAATTTCCTTCAGCAGCCGTTTAGTTTCGGTCAACAACAGTTCATGTCTGTCGTAGTTGGTTCGCTTCCATCTAACGGCTATTTGGCCACTTTGAGTAACGCTCACCCGATTCTGCGGGGATGGGAGATCCTCGGCCATCACAAGTAGTTCAAGGCTCCGCTTAGAAAACTCGTTAAGCAACGGTAGCGGAGCCCGCGTGGCGTGGGTCTTCATCATCGACC
>CAMBQX010000152.1 GCA_945870085.1 Bifidobacterium breve
GCCTGACATTTACCAACAAGGCCGCGGCCGGGTTGCTCGGGTCAATGCGCTCAAGTTTGTCGCGCCTAGAGGCTGCTGGCCTGATCGACCCGGAGCGCGGGGCTGTTATTGAAGGTATTGATGAAGATGAAGGCACGGGGGATCCGCAGGTACTTACCTACAATGCCTTCGCCAAGCGCATTATTGATGAGCATGGAGTTCGACTAGGCCGCGAGCCAAATAGTCTGCTAATCACCGATGGCGCCCGTCATCAACTCGCTTATCGGGTGGTGTGCCGCACCACTTTGCCACTGGCGGCATTTGGTAAGTCACCGATTAATCTTACCGGTGAGTTACTCGCCCTCGATGACCAACTAGCTGACCTCGCAATCAGCCCACTCGATCTCATTGAGCACGATCAAGAGGCGATAGCGCAATTGCAGGGCCATGACGCCCTGCAGGAGATTGGCAAGAAGATGCTGGCGACCTCCCAATTGCGGGTGGCTTTGGCGGGTTTAGTTATCCAATGGCGCGCCGAGAAATTGGCCCGCGATGTCCAAGACTTCGCTGACCAGACCAGGTTGGCCCTCGAGTTGGTTCAGGCCTTCCCCGATATCGCCGAGAAAGTTCGGGCGCACTTTGCGGTGGTATTACTCGATGAGTACCAAGACACCTCAATTGCGCAGCGGATGCTGCTGCAGGGGCTATTTGGTAATGGCCATCCGGTTACCGCGGTTGGCGACCCTTGCCAGGCGATCTACGGTTTCCGCGGTGCCAGTGTTGACAATATTGACTCCTTCGATGAGCACTTCCCGATATTTCGTAATGGTATTAAATCCAAGCCGGTGCACTACCCGCTGACCAGCAACCGTAGATCTGGGCCGGCGATCCTTGCCGTCGCCAACGAGATTTCACATGAGCTACGGGCCCGCCACCAAGATGTCGAGCCATTGGTTGCCGGCTCCATAGATCGAGGGCGCGGAAATGTGCAGTGCGCACTTTTTGAGACTTCGGCCGAAGAAAAATCGTGGATAGTGCAACAAATTAGGCAATTGGGCGAAGGGGGCAGGGACCAGAAGAGCATCAAGTGGGGTGATATCGCCATCTTGGCTGCCACCGGCCGTGATCTAGTGGATCTTGATACCGCGTTACGGGCGCAAGGAGTGCCAACCCAATTACACGGGGCCGCCGGTTTACTGCGTCAACCGGCGGTGGTTGAAATCCGCAGCATGCTTGAGGTTTTGCATAACCCAATTGCGAACCCAGCGTTGGTGCGCATTCTCACCGGGCCACGGTTTCGCATCGGGGTCCGTGATCTAGCGGCACTTGGCAGGCGCGCGGCGGTGTTGGCTGGCGGGGGTCACCGGCAGGTGACAACTGATGTCACCGATGCACTTGATGAAGCTGTCGCTGGCAGTGATCCGGTTGAAGCCATTTCACTTTCTGACGCACTTGCTGATCTTGGTGATCTCACCGCCTACTCACCGGAGGCAGCCCGGCGCTTTGCCGCACTTGCTACCGAGATCGCTCAACTGCGCCGTCAGGTGGGCGAGCCAATAACTGATCTCATCAACCGCATCTTGTATTCCACCGGGCTAGCGGTTGAAATTGCGGTTTCCAGCAGCGCTGAGCAGCAGCAGTACGCCGTAACGAGTCTGCTAGATCTCGCCGCCGAGTTCACCGATATCGATGGCGGGCACACACTCGGTGCCTTCTTGAGTCGGCTTACCGATGCCGAACGCTTCGATGTTCAGTTACCCGTCGACATCGTCATGCATGACAATGCGGTGCAACTGCTGACAATCCATAAGGCCAAGGGGATGGAATACCCGCATGTATTTGTACCCTCGGTTGCAAAGGGTGCATTTCCCGGCGGAAGTGCGCGAAGTGCGTGGCCAACAAGTGCAGCAGCGGTGCCCTGGGTGCTTCGCGATGATGGGACCGATGATCTTTGCTCATTCCCTGACCCAGACCTGAGCCCACGCGATAAAGACCACAAGGCGTATCAAGTGATTTTGCGCGAACAGCAGGTAGCCGATGATCAACGGTTGGCCTATGTTGCGCTCACTCGCGCCGAGTACTCACTCTATGTAACCGGGCATTGGTGGGGGAGGACCCAGATTAAGTTCCGTGGGCCCGACCCGTACTTGACCATCATTCGCGATGCCTGTATTGCCGGAGCGGGTGAGGTTATCGATTGGCATCCGCAACCCGCTGATGATGCGGTGAATCCATCACCTGCTGCGGGCCCGCAGGAGTACAGCTGGCCGGCGCCAATCTCGAGTGCAGCCAAGGTGCGCGAGCTCGCGGGTCGTGTGCATGCCGCGCAAGTGGCTCCAGAATCACTATTAGCTGCCCAGGATGTTGATTCGAAGTTATCGGCTAGTGAGGTTGAGCAGCTCACCCGCTGGGATCTTGATGCTGAGAGTTTGCTAGCCGAGGCAATGCGGCGCCGTGAGTTAGTGCACCGGGTGCGCCTACCCGATTCACTTTCGGCGAGTGCACTAATTGATGCGCTGCGCGACCCAGCCGCCACCGCAGAGCGTTTGGCCCGGCCGATGCCACGGCAGCCGGCGCCCGCTGCCCGCAGGGGTACGGCATTTCATCTTTGGCTTGAGAGCCAGTTCGGTCAACAAACTTTACTTGATCCGGTTGATCTCCCCGGCGCCGGTGATCACGACATCACAAGTGATGGCCAACTCGAGGAGTTGAAGCGGGCATTTGAGAAATCTGCCTACGCCAAACTCCAGCCCATCGCGGTGGAAGAACCGTTCACCTTGATTCTGGGTGGGCGGGTGGTTAAGGGGCGAATTGACGCGGTCTTTAAGAACGGCGATCGCTATGACGTGATCGACTGGAAGACCGGTTCATCGGCGTCCGTTGATCCTTATCAACTTGCCTTGTATCGCCAGGCTTGGTCGCAGCTGCGTGGGGTGCCGGTAGCCGACATTGATGCAGCATTTGTGATGGTGGAAACCGGTGAAATCATCCGGCCCGAGATATTGCCCAGCCTCGACTTCAATTGAATTAGTAAGTTCATTTCGGATTTTCCTCGTTACCGTTCACGATGATGGGCGCGGCACTATCGCCGTCGGAAGCCTGCTCAGCTAGTTGCTCACCGGCTTCTTCGGTCGGGGTGCGGCGGGCACCGGCAAGTGCTCGCATCCACTCGCGGGCGGGTTCTTCAACAAAGCGCCACATCAACCAGGCGATTGCCAGCGCGCCGGCGATCAACCCGACCAAGCCGATGGCGTAGAGCACACCGCCGTCAATGCCAACCGCATTCATTGCGGCCCGCCATAATCCAAACCACACGAGGTGGGTCATATACAGGGAATAGGAGATAAATCCGCCCAGCACCATGGTGCGAGTTGACAGGGTGCGGGCGAGGCCCCGCCGCGACAGCGCCAATGCGCCGATCCAGGCGATGAGAAAGGGCACAAGAAGTAGATGGAAATATGGCGGCAGCGCCTCGGCATCAGCGCTTAGGTTGGTTGTCGGCGGTTGCGCAGCCGGCAAATTGCCAAGGAAGACGGCTCCAGCAATAACAATTAAGGGCAAAACGATGGATAGGGTGCTTGCGAGTTTTTGTATGCGTGGCTCTGGATCGGCGGCGGCATCGGGGAGGAAGCGGCGCACGATCAAATAGGTAATAGCCCCAGCGGTGAACTCGCACAAGATGCGGTAGGTGGAGCCCCAGTTATCTGTGTAGTAGGCGTCAGAGGTTTTCAATCCGTAAACAATGACTGGGATGAGCACGACAACCCAAGCGATCACCAAGACCGCGGTGCTGACCCGTCGATAGAAAACCCAAATTAGCAAAATGAGTAGCGGGAAGATGAGGTAGGCGAGCCACTCCATTGACAGCGACCAGGCCACGAAATTCCAGCCCCGTTGCGGGCTCGGGCCCCACTCCTGAACGAGCAGCAGGTTTTTGCCGAAATCAATTGGGTTTAACCAATCGCGGTTCAATGCTTCACCGGTGACTTTTGCCTGGACGAAAACCGCAAGACCCGCGACCACGAGCATCACTAAATGCACCGGGTACACGCGGGCTAGGCGCAGCCACCAAAAATCGATCGTCTGGCGCCCGGATAACCGCGGGCCCAAGCGGGTTAGATAAGTGTGGGTGAGGATGAAGCCGGAGAGCGCGAAGAAGAGGTCAACCCCGAGGCGGCCAACGCGCATCACATCCGGTAAAACCGGGATAGCGAGTAAGCCAAGGGTATTTAGTGGGCCCTGCAGGTGGTAAAGCAGCACCCATGCGGCGGCGACGAAACGGATGCCGGTCAACTGCCGAATGAAGACGTTCACAAT
>CAMBQX010000153.1 GCA_945870085.1 Bifidobacterium breve
AAGAAATATCTGAAGTACTCGGACCAGAAATCGATTGGGAACTAGTACTCCAAGATATTGCCTTAGAAACAAAATTCGAGGGCCCACTAATTGAGGCCATGTCGGCCGCCTTACTCTCAGAAGACTCCGGAGCTGTTCCACTCCCGTACTTACTTTCGGCATATACCGACGCTAAAGCGTTTTCACTACTTGGCATGAAGTGTTACGGGTTTTCGCCCTTGCGTTTGCCTGCTGATCTTGATTTCAGTGGTCTCTTCCATGGTGTCAATGAAAGAGTGCCTGTCGATTCTTTGCTGTTTGGTGAGAAAGTCCTCGATCACTTCCTGCGAAATAGTTAAGGGGGCGAAGTGGCAGCTGCGAAGGCCAAGTTTACTCGAATGCAGGATGGCACAGCGGAGGAATACGCTGTGATTGAAGAGGCGGACGCGAAGTATTTCGCTGATCTGCCAGGCAGAGTGGCGGCTGCCGTGGCTGGGCTGGCGAAGGAAGGCCTTGGTGGTTACGCGGTAGACAGAACGCAGCACAGCCTTCAGTCGGCTACGCGCGCACATCTTGCGGGCGAGGATGTCGATTATGTAGTGGCTGCGTTAGTTCATGATGTTGGTGATCCGCTGGCTCCTTTTTCGCACGGGCGCCTGGCAGCATCGATGTTGAAGCCATTTGTATCGCCGCGCATTGCCTGGATTATTGAGCAGCACCCTGTGTTCCAAATGCACTTCTACGCACCACATATGGGCGGTACTCGCGATGCTCGTGAAAGATTTAGAGGACATGAGTGGTTCGAAGATGCCGCATATTTTTGTGAGCATTACGATGAAAATTGCTTTGACCCGAATTTTGAAACTTTGGAACTTGAATTTTTCAGGCCGATGCTGGATGAAGTGTTTGGGCGTACCCCAAATTTCCCAGAGACGGCTGCTCATATCTAAACTCTGGCAGCTCGAGGCATCGCGGCTGCTCGCCAACCGAGCCAAGGGATAGGCATCTGTGAAAAGTTCTGAGGTATCGCGGCGCGACATTCTTGATCGAGTGGCCCAAAGGGTGCTTTGGCTTGCCGTGAGAATGGTTGACTCGGCAAATCGAGACCGGGCAGATGCAGACGGCATAAAGGTAGGCGGGCACCAAGCATCTTCTGCTTCCATGGTGGGGATTCTCACGGCGCTTTGGTTTGGACACCTAAATGCGCAAGATCAGGTGGCAGTGAAACCGCATGCATCACCCGCATTTCATGCAATTCAGTACCTATTGGGCAACTTGGATCGTTCATACCTGACACGGCTTCGAGACTTCGGTGGCCTGCAGGCCTATCCATCACGCTCGAAGGATCCTGACCGAGTTGATTTTTCCACCGGGTCGGTCGGATTAGGTGCCGCGGCCCCGCTATTCGCGGGCGTTGTCAGGCGATACGTTGATGAGCATTTCGGAACCCGCTCCCGTTCACGTTTCATCTCGATATTGGGAGATGCGGAGCTTGACGAAGGCAATGTCTGGGAGGCGATTGCTGATCCTGCAACTGCGGGATTGGGCAATGTTATGTGGGTTGTTGACTTCAACAGGCAGTCCTTAGATCGAATTGTTCCCGGTGTTCGTATTCAGCAATGGAAGTTGCAATTCGAGGCGGCAGGCTGGCATGTATTAGAGGTCAAGTACGGGAGCCGGATTATGAATGACCTTCCCGAAGCCGATGGTGTACTACTGCGAACTTTGATAGACGAAATGCCTAACGAGCACTATCAGTCACTGTTTGCACTTCGCGGGCCCGAGCTACGCGAAAGATTCCTCGAAGAAGCAAGTCCGCTTCTTCGAGATCGAATTGCTGATTTGAGTGATGATTATCTGCACTTGCTTCTCACGGACCTTGGCGGTCACGATATATCAGCCCTGCTTGAAGCATTTGAAGAATGTGATGCGGTAAAAGACCGGCCAAGTGTGGTTTTCGCTTACACGGTAAAGGGCTGGGGGCTACCGACTGCGGGTCACCCGAGAAACCATTCCACCCTTCTCTCCGTCGAGCAAGTTAGCAAGTTGCGAACGGAGGTAGGTCTAGAAGAACTTACTGAATGGGACAGGTTCGACCCCTCTACGCCCGAAGGTGTGCTTGCCGCTGAGCGCCGTGAATATTTATCTCGTGATGTCGAAGCCGCGAGGGGATCAATTCAGATACCGGCTGCAACAATGCGAAAGCCACCTGCGCGTCCTGTGTCGACACAGGAAGCCTTCGGGAGAGTGCTGGTCGAACTTTCGCGCATTGATACCGTCGCTCCGTACCTAGTCACCACCGCCCCTGATGTAGCGACATCCACCAACCTTGCAGGTTTCATAAACCGCATGGGGGTATTTTCTCCGGAGCTGCAACGGACGTGGAGCACAGACGATGCTTTGCAGTGGAAAGAAGGGCCATCGGGGCACCACATCCCGCTTGGCATTTCCGAGATGAATCTTTTTCTACTACTTGGACAACTTGGTTTATCTTGGGACTTATCTTCACAGCCGCTACTTAGTATCGGGACTGTCTACGACCCATTTGTACTTCGAGGGCTTGATGCTTTTGTTTATGCAACTTACTCCGGATCTCGCTTCATCATCGCTGGTACGCCATCTGGGATTACGTTGGCACCCGAAGGGGGAGCGCATCAGTCGACAATTACGCCATCGGTGGGGCTCGAACTCCCAGGAGTGACTTTTATTGAGCCTGCGTACGCACAGGGGCTTGATTGGCTCCTATGTGATGCTTTGGCGAGCATCGGCGATGCCAGCCCGCAGGCGGCTGGTCAAGACGCACAGCACGGGGCGTTCTACTTTCGGCTTACCACGCGTCCACTCGATCAGGCACCGTTTGAAATGGCTCGACAACGGCTTGGTGACGCTATTTTACGTCGGCAAGTTATCGCTGGTGCATACAGATTGGTAGATGCTTTTGACCAGCCCAAGGGCAAGGCGATGGGTGAAACCCCGCCACTTGTACATATCGCGGCAAGCGGGGCGACCCTGCCGGAGGCGATTGAAGCGGCAGAAGAATTGGGCAGCGAAGGGATAGCTGCACATGTAGTGGACGTGACATCCTCTGATCGTCTTTTCAAGTCGTGGCAACGGACAACTCGCCAAGCTGTTCGCACTGCGACTACGCCATCAATTCCAGGTGCGATCCGCGCCGCATTTCCCGAGCGAGCCCCGATTGTCACAGTCCAGGATGCGTCATCCCATCATCTGGCATGGCTGGGCTCGGCCCTTGGTGTGCCAGCTGTTTCACTCGGTGTCGATAGCTTCGGACAATCTGGCACGCGTAGTGACCTCTATGCGGCTCATGATCTCACGTCCGGTTCGGTCGTGAATGCGGCTTTGGCGGCTCTCAGCATGATGTGAGCTGGGGAAAAAGTGGGAACTCAAAGCGAAGAAGAAGCCGAATGTCGACGGCAGGCAGGGATTGAAATAACCACGGTTATGCCGATAAGCGGAACTAAAGCCACCGCGCATAGTATTTCGAAAGATGCGGTAAGGATTAGTAGTCCAGCAGTTATCCCGCCCACTGCAGACGAAATGTTGACGAGTAAATCGGAGAATCCTTGCACGGCGGGCCTATTAATTGGGCTTACTTCGTCGGTAAGTAATGTGGCGCCGGAGATCATGGTGCAAGACCAACCAAGGCCCAATAAGAATTGACCAAGTGCGAGAACCGTCGTGGCTTCTGCGGAAGTCAACCCGCTTAGAATACAAGCGAATGCGGAGATCATAACTCCAACGGTGATCATGGGAATCCGACCAAAGTAGTCCACGAGCCATCCCACTACCGGTGAAAGTAGGTACATACCAGCAATATTTATGCTGACGATTAGCCCAATTACTTGGAGTGAAATTCCGGAATCTAACATTCGTGCTGGCACGGTTACGGTCAGCATCACGAGCACTGCCATGGCGATAGCCAAGCTGGCTATGCCTAGTATCGCGCGGGGCTTGTCTTTAAGTTGGGCGACGGCGTCACTTAATTTATGTCGGCTTGGTACTTGCTGCGATCCATGACTTTTTGTTGTTGCAATTAAGTAGGGGTCTGGCTTCAGTCGTACGTAGATGATTATTGCGCCAATTGCTATTGCTACGGCCGCTACAACATATGGACCACCCATGTCCGGTAGCCCAAAAGATTCGCCTAAGGCATCGGAGATGTAAAGCAGATTAGGACCAAGAACTGCGCCGATGGTTCCTGCCCAGACCACCCAAGACAAGGCACGCGCCCGGTGGTCCTCTGGCGCAAGGTCGGTAGCCGTATATCTGCCTTGATAAATTGCCGTTGACACAAC
>CAMBQX010000154.1 GCA_945870085.1 Bifidobacterium breve
AGGTCAAGCACTTGGTTGACGTGGGCGAATACGGCCCCATGAACTTGCTTACCAATAATGTGAACCGGACCGGATACTTCCACTTTTAGCCAAGCTGGTTGCCCGGGATCTAATACGTAAGTCGGGGCATCTAATGAGCCCTCAAAGACGCCATCGGGATCTGTTACGTCAACAGAAAACTTCGTCGAAGAGTTTCCTTCATTGACAATTTGAAGGTAAGTCGATGTCTTAGTTTTAAGCTCCAAGGTGCTGCGCGCAATAACGGCCTTGAATTGGTGGTATGGCGCAACAGTGACGCTGAATTCGGCGACGGCCCTTTCGGCCCACAAAACCTGAGAAGTAGCTTTGATGGCCACCTCATACCTACCTGCGAGCATATTTGGGCTCCGCGGTGGCTTAATCGTGACAACAGCCGTGCCCTCGTCGCCTGGGAAAAGCGATATCTCAGATGGTGCGACTGACACCCAGGTGCGGGCCGGACCCAAAACACTTAAATCGTAAGTCTCAACAATAGTTCCGACATTTCGCACGCTTACCTTTATTCGGACAGATTGCCCGGGGACTACGTCTGTTAACGCGTCCGACATCCAGATAAGCGGGCGGGTAGCGAGCGAGGCGCTGGAAGGGTCAATTGGAGGATCAACGCGATCAGGATCGATCTGCGGATCCATCGTGGTATCAAACTGAATATCTTCTACATCGTCGCCGATTTGATCATTTTCGGCGTTCGAGCCCTTATGGCGCATATTTGTTGCAGCGGTCTTGCCCTGAGTTACGTATTTGTTTTGCCCAAGGGCATCAAATTCGTTGATCAGGTTCGTCATGTGCAGCCTCCGTGAAACTCTCTTCAAACTCGGTCGTGGGGAAGGAAAGCCGACCTTGCTTGCTCCACTCCTGCTGCACGCCGCGGAGGAGATGTGCGGGGCCTAGAAGTTCCCCTTGAGCGGCAGCCAAGTAAGCGGCGGACACCGACGCCGCCCGAATAGACCCTCCGGTCAGGGGAAGCACTGATAACCGTTGGACGTGATTCTGCCCCACCAGCCCCATATTCCCCTTAAGACACGCCAGCCACAGGAGGTATCTTTCTTCCGCCTGGGGCTCAGGGAAATCAATCGCAGCGTCCAGGCGCCGGATTAGGGCCTCATCGAGGTTCGCCCGCAGATTAGTGGTCAAGACCGCAAGCCCGTCAAAGGACTCCATCCGCTGCAGGAGATAGGCCACTTCTAGGTTGGCGTACCGGTCTCGCGCATCAGAAACCCCTGAACGCTTACTAAATAGGGCGTCCGCCTCATCAAAAAGGAGTACCCCATCGACATCTTCGACCGAGGTAAAGACCCGATCCAGCTTCTTTTCGGTTTCACCTATGTATTTATCGACCACGCTGGCCAAATTGACCCGAAATAGTGGTACCCCAAGCTCACCGGCCAAGGCTTCAGCCGCCATGGTTTTCCCGGTGCCCGATGGGCCCGAGAACAAGGCGGTTACCCCGCGGCCGCGGCCACCACCGGGCCGCATCCGCCACTCATCAAGAACCACCGTGCGGTGCCTGACCCGATCCCGAAGCTCACGCAGGGCTTCGGTCACTCGGGGTGAGGCCACCAGATCCTCCAGGGTGAACTCCGGGTCGACAGCCTGGGTCAAGGTGCCGCTTTCGATGGCTCTTGGGGCGAGTGGGCCCCCATTTGCTAGGTGCGCGTGCAACTCCTGGGGATCAACGTGAATAGCAGCATCGGCGGCCGCGGTTCGCTCGGTTCCATCACCTAGGTGTTCCCACCAACTGCGCCGCACGCCCGCGGTCGGCAGCGGCAGATCTACGGTCAGACCATGCCATAGCTCGACATGCGCCTTGGCTTCAATAAGGATGATGAAGGCAACCGAGAGAGTTCCAAATAATCGCGCGATTTCGCTAACCGACATCCCGGTGTCGGCGTGCCGAATATCTAGAACTATCGGACTACCAGCAAGTGCCGCCTCGCGAACACACTCGCGGATCTGTAGTGAACAGACATCCTCAATGCGGCTTAAACCTAATCCGTCAATAAGCAACGGGGCCTTGCCTGTCTTTCGATAGGCGAGGGCGTAAGCCTGTTCACGCCCCGCGGTGCCTGAACCAGCTCGAAAAATAAGCGGTAGTTCCAAATCATCTGGAAGCTTCGGAAGTAACTCCCCGGGGAGCAGCGGTGAACCCATGAATGAAGCGATAGAACTTGTGCCTGCCGCGAACTCATCATCACCTAGTAGGTGAGCAACCACACGCTCAGGCACGGTTAACACTTGGGTTAGTAAGGACCTTTTGGAGTTAGTGATTTCAATGAGTCCAAGAGCTAGAAGCGGCCGATCAGGGCGCAGTCGACTTCGCGCATCGGCACTGTCTGGGTCATACCCAGCAAGGCGAATTGCAGTTGCGACGTTCGGACCACGAGTGTCAACTTCATTGTTTAAGACGATAAAGAAATGCTCGAATCGTTGCTGCAAGTTTACCGATATTGCCGTCAAAAGAATTCCCAGATCAATATCAAGCAGTTCCGCACTCTTAGCTAAATTAAGCAACCTCTCCGGTAAATCGGCAAATGGAATGACGTCCTTAAAACTTTTCGGCGCGCCTTTGCGAGCATCACGAGTTATTAAGTGCGGGGGAAAATAGTGACCCCGCTGATGATCAGTGACATCATCAGCAGTTCGCTCAAATTCGATTATCATTGCAATACGTTCAGCTAGAACGTCAAGTACGCGACGCATCGCGTAAGAATTCTCCTGCTCCACGTTTCCTTCAGCGTTCACGACAACCACTTACGGCTTTACCGGAGCACTGACATCACTTGTGGGTCGAGTTCGAGTGCGATATCCGGCCCCGGGATCTTCTGGATCCGGACCTTGTACGGTCGTCGAGGCACCAGATCGGGTGTCTCCGATACTGACAACAGGGGGAACTGTTTGCGGGGGCCCAGCCGCTTCGGGCGTACCGGTCGGTACCGGCATCGAAATGATGATAGAAAGAGGTGGCCGATACTCAGCGCCCACCGCGGTCATCATTTCTGAATAGGTGCGCTCATTCATCGCCCGCAGACCCACCCGGGTGGTGAGCGGAAAACCCGCCCCAACTAATACTGAGAGGTCACCGGTCACATATTCAAATGGCAAATAATCCTGGCGCAGCATCGCCACCAGGGCCAAACCCAGTAGCCGGTGGTCATCCTCTGGTGTTGAAGTCCAGGCCGTCAACAGGTAAGTAACTAGGTAGAACCGGTTAGCCTGTTGGCGAGCGACGACCACCCCTTGGTCATTGGTAATCTCGCGCAAATTGACATCGCGCCGATCCACATCCTCACGGATATCAGCCAAAAAGAGGTTCAGGACCGCCCCGGTGCGACGGGCTGCCCAATCCTTGGTCGGGGGGTCCAGCGCGACTTGGACGCTTTGGCCCGGGATCGTCTCATTTTGAAGGTAGTTCTTCAGGGCAGCATCAAGGTCAGATAGCACGGTATTTCATGCCCTTCCCCTTCCCCAACTGCACTTACCGGGGTGCTTCGCCAATATTGCTGGATAGTGGATCGCGGGGGCCTCTGCCCTTCGCTATCATATTCACGTGGTAATCATGTTCATTCTGTGGGCCGGGGTAATAGTTGCCGCCGCCTTCAGGTCACGCTTGGTGGCACCGGCCGCTTTGGCGACCCTAGGGGTTTCGACACTATTTGTCCTCTGGAACTAGGGCATCATGACTGAGATTGAGGGCACCGCGTGAGCG
Organism: Bifidobacterium breve; assembly: GCA_945870085.1. GTDB lineage: Bacteria > Actinomycetota > Actinomycetes > S36-B12 > S36-B12. The sequence continues at coordinate 3,746 of CAMBQX010000154.1, forward strand.
GCCTCCAAGGGATGATGAGCAAGGAGAAGTCTGCTCTTCCCAAGAAGCCAAGTTCTGCGCCGAAAATGCCAAGTTCGATGCCAAAAGGACCGGGCGGCGCCTCAGGGTCTTCAAGTTCTGCCGACTCAAGCCAAGGGTCAGAACCGACCCCGGCCGTGGGCGCGGCCAGGTGGCTAAACATCATCGCCGTGCTGGTAATCATTGCGGTGGTTACCGGCTCATTGGTGCAGCAATTTGGTTACGGGCAACCGCCCTGCGCACTTTGTATTGTTGAACGATCAGCTCTCGTCGGCATGGCAATTGGTCCCATCATGAATTTACTAATGGGCCTTTCAGCCAAGCACTACGCAATCACGATCATTGCGGCACTTGTCGGGTCAGCCGCCTCCGGTATGCAAGCGATAAGAAGCGCTGAAGGCACCCTGGTACTTGACCCAAATGACGTTGTCATGGGGATTCCGCTTTACTACTGGGCCCTGGGCGTCTGCATTACCGGAATTCTTGCTTGCGCATTTATTTTGCTTTGGAC
>CAMBQX010000155.1 GCA_945870085.1 Bifidobacterium breve
CCGAAGGCGAGTGGTTACTCATCCACGGTGGCGGCTCCGGCATTGGCACCATGGCGATTCAGGTTGCTCGTGCCCTAGGCGCACGAGTTGCGGTCACGGCCGGCAGCAAGGCCAAGCTAGATATCTGTGAACGACTGGGTGCTGAAATCATGATCAATTACCAAGAACAAGATTTCGTTGAGGTGATGAATGACGTCACGGGTGGCCGGGGCGTTGATGTCATTCTCGACAATATGGGCGCCGCCTACCTTGAACGCAATGTGCTAGCCCTCGCGCGCAACGGCCGGCTTGCCATCATCGGCATGCAAGGCGGGAGCATAGCCGAACTGAGCATCAATACGTTGCTGCGCAAGAACGGCACGGTGCATGCCGCTTCACTTCGCGGGCGCCCAGAATCCGAAAAGTACGCTATCTGCCAGCAGGTCGAGTGGAACATCTGGCCGTGGGTACATGCCGGGCTCGTTATCCCCGTAATCGGCGCCACCTTGCCGCTGCAAGAAGCTGCAGCGGCTCATCAACTACTTGAATCCGGTGAAATCACCGGCAAGATCGTGCTGACTGTTTAATAAAACCATTTCCCGCCAGTAGGCCAGCGGCTAACTATCTGCCCCTTTTCCCACATCGTCTCCGATGTGGGCGGCAACCCAGTTGTCAATGTGATCCCACCAATCCTGCAGCCAGACATCCAGGCCGGTTACGGGGATTTTTTCGGCTGGCACAGACCACCAATGCAAGGCGACGGTATGCGGATCGGGTGGTTCATAACTCAGCGGCGCGGCCCATTCAATGAGCGCTTCAAGGCCAACATGGCCTACGAACACGACATCGCAATTGGGGATAGCGGTGATCAGTGCGCCGACTCCAGCAATATGCGGACCGAGGGTGTGTTGGCGGGCACGAGCTCGGGTTGCTTCGCCGTATCGCTGGCGCTCGTCCATCCGCCTGATCGCCCGAACACGGCGCTTCGCGGTGAAGTTGGCCCCTTCGGGGAAGATGACGACAGCGTCGGTGGCCTTCATGCCAGCGCCCAGCTTCGCCAGTGAGCGCAGGGTGCGGCCACGGCTCGAGCGACCGCGTCGCACGCAGAGCATCGCTTGTTTCCGCAGCAACACACTATTACCAGGGTCGGCGAGCATCGCCAGCTTCGAAACCACGCGGGGGTTGCGGTGGAAGTCTTCGAACACAATGTGACTCAACAAGTGGATGTTGAGAAATCCCGCGTGGCGGCTAATCACGACAAGTGGGCGTCCGACCGGGATTTCATCTCGGTCGGCGCCTCGGGATAACTGGACCCCCACAGCTGGCAGGCCGGAGTCGAACAAGCGGGCTAGTAGAACACGGTACTGGGCCCTATTACGTACGGCTGGCTCCGCTACCCGGTACGGCAAACCCCTGATCGCCCACACCAAGGCGGGTAGTTCGAAGGTCAGCAGATATGCCACTAGAGCAGCGAAGAACCGAAGCAGCGATTTCACCTTACGAAGTAGCACCTGACCAACCGCGGCCCGGGCCAGTGTCGGTGCCACTGCCTCGGGCGCGACAAACAAGAAGTTGGGATTTGGCGGTGTGCGGGGCCCAGTTATCACGAAATGGCGGCCGTGCGCAGATATTCCGCCGACGCAACGTAACCGTGATCGATGGTTGCGAATACGTGTTTGAGTTGATTGCTGGTCGACTCAAGAAGTTTTTTGTGATGGGGAGCATCTGGGTCTTCACCACTAGGCATGACGTGAACCGTGACCCCCTCAGGGATCGTGTTCATGACATCCATAAACCCATGACGCCTGGATATTTCGAAGCAAACCGACGCAACTTCCCAAGGTAGATTCGGTACCTTAAGTGGCTGCTCTATCCGTCCTACATGCAGCACATAGATCAAGTTCGCGCCGAGTTCAATGGCTCGGCCGATCGGGATACTGTCTACGAGGCCACCGTCGAAGAAATGCTGCCCGTCCAGTTCGACTGCTGGCCACAGGCCCGGCACAGCGCAGGAAGCCATCACTGCTGGAACCAAGGGACCGCTGTCGAAGTAGCGTGCGGCGCACTTCTCGATGCTGGTGGCCGCGCACTGAAATGGCACGGTGAGGTCTTCGAACCGAGTTTGCTCACCCAAACACTCAACAACCAACTTATGCAAGGCGTCACTGCTGCCGTAGTGACTATGACTGTGCACCATGTTCGAGGCAGCGTGCAGCGGGGATGTCTTCATAACTTTCTCGGTGACGAACTCGACCCACATTTCGGTCATCGCCGTCACCCCACTTAGCGTAGGGTCAGCTGCCGCCATCGCTCCTTGAATCGAGCCGATCGACGTACCGACGATTAAGTCCGGGTGGATACCCGCCTCTAATAATGCTCGCAGCATGCCTACTTCGTAACCGCCTAGAGCACCGCCGCCGCCGAGTACGAAGGCAGTTTTATTCCCTGTGTCCCCGTTCATCTTTGCACCGATCGTTGAAATGAATTGGATGGGGCTTTGGTCGCGTGGAAAGTGGCTTTTGGTGATTAACCGTAAATCTCTAGGACCTGTCACGCCTTGACCCTCCGCCCACTCGGAGGGGTTAAGCGTGCCGCCGAAACCGGACGCACCCGTACAAAGATACGTCTCAAGTGGAACACATAAAGGGTTGAAACACAATGGCGAGCCCAATCACGTTTCACCTTGCGGGGCTACCCCCCCCAGCGCTCACTGACCCTGTAATCACTGAGAAACATTCTCGAATCTGAATTGCGTATGCTTAGTAGGTAGCGATTAGGAGAATCACCAACGTGACCACACGACAGCCTCCGAGGCGGCCATTTATCGCCTTTTGCATTGGCATCGCCTTAGTAGCAACGACCTTAATGTTCGCGCCCACCGCGGCGGCCGCTGAAACCTCGGTGGTGTGCCCGACCGAACCCAAGCCGGTAACCACCGCGCAAACTGACGCGCTATTCACGTTGGCCGCCGACCGACTCTACGCCGCTACCAATGTCGCAAACCTGGGAAAACCTTCGATCAAATACCCATTTGGCGCGACTGCTCGGCAAACCCAATACCTCCGCTCGGACGCTTACGGCTGGACCGCGGGTTTTTATCCTGCTGAACTTTGGATGATGTATGAGCGCACCGCTGACCCAGCGTGGCTTGCCCTTGCGCGTTCATGGACAAAGGGATTATTACCGGTCGCGAAATGGACGGGATCCCATGACCTGGGCTTCATGATTGGACTGCCCGCGGGTTTGGGAATGCGCCTAGACCCTGATCTGTCACAACGAGTAATTTATCGCCGCGCCATCATCGATGCGGCCAAAAGCCTGTCAACCCGCTGGAATAACAATGTTAAAGCAATACAATCGGGGGAATACAACGGCAAATGGGGCTTGATTATTGACTCGGCGATGAATGCGCCGATGTTGATTGAAGCTGGCAACATGATCGGTGGCGCCGAGGGCGCACAACTTCGCAGTCGCGGGGAGCAGCATCTGCTTACCCTCGCCAAGTTTTTCGTGCGTTCGAACGGATCAACATTTCACCGATTAACATTTAACCCGAAGACCGGGGCGTACCTTGGGCCGGTTTACGGCCAGGGCTACAACATGTCGACCAGCACCTGGTCGCGCGGTCAAGCTTGGGCCATGTATGGATTTGCAAAGGGCTATGCCGCGACAGGTAATCCGATCCTGCTGGATGCCGTTCGGCGCACCATCGGATTTTGGAATAAACAGGTCGGCCCCGGTTGCGTTCCAGCCTGGGATTTAGACGTCTCGAGCTCATTTGCGCCTCGGGATTCATCCGCGGCTTCCATCGCGGCCGCCGCAATGTTGCTTGCGGCTGACCTTGATCCAGTTTCCAGTGCCGACATGTCGCAGCGCGCACTAACCACCTTGGGCACACTTACTTCACCTGAATGGACTTCAATCAATACCCAAAACCCGGGGATTTTGATTCGCCAGACTTGGAACGTACCGCTACTTAAGTACGAGGGTTCTTATGTTTGGGGAGACACCTACTTACTTGAATCCCTCATGAAGGTAGTCAGCCCGGCTGAGCCAAGGCCACCTTTCGGCAGCGGCGGTAAGTTCGAAGCCACCAGCCGCGGATCGTCTTACGTGGTTAGCAATACGATGCCGATTTTTGGATAACGCTCACGTAAGGCCTTGGCTTGATCCAAACCCGTGGGACCATCACCTAAATCAAGATCCGGGAGTGCCAAACATTGACTGCCCTAGTTAAACGACACCTATCGCTGCCAAGCGCTTGACCAAATATGGCGAAAAATAGCCCGCG
>CAMBQX010000156.1 GCA_945870085.1 Bifidobacterium breve
CGAGAGGTCACCAAAAATACTGAGTAGCTCTCCGGTGCTGGTGGTTATGTCACTCGCGGCAACTGCTAAAACTCGCCAGTTATCAACCGCCGTCGCGAAGCCCGGGATTGAGCCGACCAATTGGACTTGTGGCCCACCGGTTGAGGCGCTAACCAGATCAGCCGCGGACTGCACTTCGTCAAAATTCGCCAATGCCGCTTCGTAGTCGCCGGCCGTAAGTTGATCAACCGCCCCGGTGAGACCGGTTTGGAAATTACGAGCGCCCAAGGCCACCGAAACTAGTGAGGACACCAAGCCGATTTGGAGCCACAGCATGAACCCGCCCACAACAACCACGCAAGCTAGGCCGAGCAGGACAAAAGGCCTTGGGCGTGACACTAGATGAGTATAGAAAGGCCGTGGCCGCTAGTAAGCGCCGTGACCGATCAGGACAACTTTGATGGTTTTGGCCACGATGACCAAATCCAGGGCCGGGGACCAGTGCTCGACATAATCAAGATCCATACGCATCCGCTCATCCCACTCCACCTGTTTGCGCCCAGAAACCTGCCAAAGGCCGGTCAGGCCCGGCTTGGTCAGGTGGCGGCGGTGGTCGGCATCAGCAAAGAGTGGAAGTTCGGCGACAAGCACCGGCCTGGGGCCAACAAGTGACATCGTGCCGCCGATGACGTTAACGATCTGTGGCATTTCATCAATCGACCAGCGGCGCAGCACCCGACCGAAAGACGTAATTCGCGGATCTTGCTTGTAACGCTCAACGATGGAGGCATCCGGTGCACCGATAACAGTTTCGCGTTCTTGATCAGCCCCTACGCGCATGGTTCGGAATTTCGCAACAGTGATTACCCCGCCACCGCGCCCAATGCGTTCTTGGAAGTAGAACATCGGCCCGCGGCTGGTCAACTTGGTGCCGATGCCAGCAACGATCATGAAAGGCAAGAAGATCAAGAAGAATAAAATCCCCGCGAGTATGTCGAGGCCGCGTTTGATGGCGCGCTTCGGGCCGGTCAGATGCGGCTCATCAAGGTGCAGCAACGGAAGATCGGCCGCCATGCGCATTGTCACCCGCGGGCCGGCGACGTCGCCGACCGAAGGTGCAACAAGGAGATCGACACGTGGGCCTTCGAGTCGCCACGACAAACGCTGCACCACTTGATGCCCAAGGGCCGGGGAGCCAGCAACCGCAACGGTATCGGCGTCCTCGAGGGCGATGCGGGTCATGACTTCATCGAGCCATCTATCAAGCCCGGCGCTATCAACATCGGCCGGCGGCTCATCAATAACGTCAACCACTGTGAACCCTGCTACCGGGTCGCGATCGAGCATGTCGACGATCTCGGACTTCTGGGGTTCAGCTCCAACCACAATCGTGCGATGTAGGAAGTGCCCGTAACGACGTTCGTGTCGCAGCCAGGAGCGCAGCGCCCAACGCACGATCAGCAGCAAGGCCAGACCGGTAACGAAGGTAATCAGGACGAACCCACGTGATAGATCGATCTTGAAGGCGAACACCACGATCGCTACTGCGCCGAAAACCGTCGCCGTTGCCGAGACCACACGTTTGAATTCTTCAGATCCCACACCAAGTACTCGAGTGTCGTACGCACCACGAAGTAACAGCACCGCAACCCATGCGAGGATGACAATGAAAACAAGTGACACATAGGTCGGGTCGTTGATCTCAACGTTGAATGGGATCGCCCAGCGCAGGATGAACCCGGTGATACCCGCCAATGTCACGGCTAGCACATCTAGGACGAAGACCCGGATGGCATAGACACGCAGCGGGTCACGGCGCAGGTGGGGGCGATCGCGGTGGGGATGGGCTTCAGCCCAGCCGATCCGTCCCGTAGTCGCCGGGGCAGTGGCCGCCGGGGATTCCTCGATCTCCACCTGCCACCTCCTCCTAGCCAGCCACCCTGCGTGAACCCCAACGTTACCAGCGAAAAGCCCCTCGACCTTGGGGTTAAGGGGCTTTTCGGGAGGCTTTAACACTTATTGCAGGTAGATCCGAACCGGTACCTCGGTCAAGGTGATCTGAGCATCGGCGGCCGATTCTTGGCAATTAGCCAGTGGGTCACAGACCAATTGGGTGCCAGCGGGGGCGGTGTAGGGCGCCTCACCGGCCTGCGCCCAAGCCACCACCGACTTTTGCCCATCGCGCGAGAAGTTGCAGGTAACCGCGCCACCAGCCTCGTCACAGCCGTCAAAGGTGGACCCGACGACCCAGTTTTCGAGGGCGAAGAAGCCCTGTTCAGCATCGGTGCCGGGTAAAGCTTGGATACCTAGGAGGGGGATGGGCCGAAGCGACCAGATGTACCAATAGGAACGCGCAATGCCATAGCGCAGGTCATCGATATAGGTGCGCACCACCCAGCCAGCTGCTTTTGCCCCGGTGATCTCGGTCTTCGGGATCGGGCCTGGGCCGGCGAGCCCATAGTTGAGCTCGGTATCCCACAGCGGCATGTCGGCCGGTGCACCTGCAGCAGTGATGACTTTCTTGACGATATCGATCAAAACCCCGCGGGCAACTGGGTCGCCTTCGCCTGTCGGGTAAGTATGGATAGCAAGTACATCAATCGGCCAATCCTTGGCCGCCAGTGCTTTTAGGTAAGCCGGGTAGAACTTGTCGAAGGCCTTCGTCAGGCGAAGTGCCGGTGAGGCCGACACCACGATGGCCGCGGGGTCAATGTCTTTGATGATCTCGTAGGCGCGGGCGGTGAGCTCGGCCATCTCCTCGGGGGTACCGCTAAAGAAGTCGGCGAGGTTCGCCTCGTTCCAGATCTCGTAGCTGGTGATGCGGCCCTTATAACGCGATACCACCGCGGTAACCCAATTATCCCAATCTGCGAAATCCTTCGGCGCGCTATTGGCACCGGGGTAAGGCGGGTAGACCGTGTCGGTGAAGTCGCGGGCCGCCCACTCGGGGGTGGTGCCGAGCACCATCATGATGTCCTTCATGCCTTTGGCCTCGGCGTTGTTCAGCGCACCCTCGAGGTTATCCCACTTGTACTTACCTTTTTCAAGTTCGATCTGCGACCAAGCGGTGCCGTTATCCCACAGCCTAAGCGCACCAAAAGGTGCCGAGGCCCAAGCTTCGGCTTCAACACCTTCGATGTGCATGCCAACCAATGTTGGTTGCACCGCATCTGCTGCGATCGATGGGGCCACCGATGGCGCAGCTGAGGTTGGCGTCGGATTAGCCGCCCCACCGCAAGCGGTAAGCGCGAGTGCTGATGCGGTGAGAAGGGTTGAAACTAGGACTAACTTGCTGCGCCGAACCATGTTGGCATATTTCCAATCGTTACGGGGGTGCCGGCGACCACGGGGGTCGTGACTCCTGCTGCTGTGGTCTGAACGGTAGCCCCTGCGGGCACGGTAAATGTACCCGAGCCGGTGGTGGCCCAGGCGACAGTGGCTATTACGCCAGCTTTATTAATAGAACAAATGTTCACGGCGGCGGTTGAGCAATTGACATCGCCACCAACCAGCCAGTTATACGTGTACTGGTACCCGATTGCTGGTGCCGAACCGTCAATCATGTTGATACCCAACAAAGTGGAAGGGGCGTACCAGTAGTACCAGTAGGCGCGCTGCACACCAAGGCGGACATCGTCAAGATAAGTCTGTGAAACATAGGCCGCTGCATCATCGCCAACAATGGTGACATGCGGGACCGAACCTGGGCCTGCAAGACCGTAATTGATTTCGGTATCCCATAGTGGCCTCGCCGGTGCACCGGCTTTCGCCAGTGCTGCTTTCACGGTGGTGATGTAACCCGCCCGTGTGGCCGGGGTGCCGGTGCCCGCTGGATAAAGGTGAGCTGAGAATACGTCAACCGGCCAGCCGCGCTTCTTTAAGCCCTTCAGGTAATCCGGGAAGAATTTGTTGAACGCGGACGTCAAGCGCACCGTGCTGCTGGCCGCAACAACCTTCGCGGTCGGATCGTATTTGCGAATGATCGTGTAAGCCTGCTTCGTCAGATCAGCCATCTCATCGGGGGTGCCCTGCCAGAAAGTCGAGAGGTTGGCCTCGTTCCAGATCTGATAAGCGTCAATCGAGGCCCGGTAACGCTTGACAACACTGGTTACCCAGTCTTTCCAAAGCTTTGAGCTGGATGGCATCGATGCGGCGCCCTTGTTGGGGTAGGTGCCCTGCTTTGGATTTTTGGCCGCCCACTTCGGCGTTGATCCGAGTACATAAAGAATGCTGGCGCCTTGCTTATTTGCGTTTGCGATGGATGCATCCAAGCCATTCCACCAGTACTTCT
>CAMBQX010000157.1 GCA_945870085.1 Bifidobacterium breve
TCGACGGTCACCGCACCACCGGCCTTGACTTGCCGATCATTGATGAAGCGGCGCTTTGGAGTTGCACGATGTGCGGTGCCTGCGTCAATCAATGCCCGGTAGACATCGAGCATATTGACCACATCGCCGATATGCGACGCAATCAGGTACTGATCGCCAGTGACTTCCCCAGCGAGCTAAATGGCATGTTCAAGAACATTGAAGCCAAGGGCAACCCTTGGGGTATGAACGCCTCCGATCGCAATGCGTGGATCAGCGAGGTTGATTTCGAGGTGAATGTCTTTGGCATGAATGGCGAGGACGTTATCCCCGAGGATGTCGACTACCTATTTTGGGTTGGCTGCGCCGGCGCATTTGAAGACCGGGCAAAGCGCACCACCAAGGCGGTGGCAGAACTCCTGAATATCGCTGGCGTAAATTTCATGGTGCTGGGCGAAGGCGAAACCTGCACCGGGGATCCGGCCCGCCGCGCCGGTAATGAGTTCTTGTTCCAAATGCAGGGTATGCAAAATGTTGAAGTACTCAATGAGATCAAGGCGAAGAAAATTGTCGTCACCTGCCCCCATTGCTTGAACACACTTAAACGTGAGTACCCGCAACTCGGCGGTGACTACGAGGTAGTGCATCACACGCAGTTACTTAACGACTTAGTAAAGGCTGGGCGGTTGACGCCGGTTACCAAGGTCGAAGAAAAGGTCACCTACCACGACCCTTGCTATCTCGGGCGTCACAACAAGGTCTACGTGCCACCACGTGATCTCATCGATGCAACCGGCGTAGACCGTGTCGAGATGGAGCGCCACGGCGATAAGTCGTTCTGCTGCGGTGCCGGTGGCGCGCGCATGTGGATGGAAGAAAAAATCGGCACGAAGGTCAACATGAATCGTGGGGATGAGGCCATCGCGACGGGGGCCTCCAAGATTGCGGTTGCCTGCCCGTTCTGTTCGGTGATGCTCAATGACGCAGTGACCACCCGGCAGCAAGAGGGTGGCGCTGCCGGCGTCGAGGTTGTCGACGTCGCGACGCTGCTGCTTTCAGCAAGTAAGGGCTAGCAGCAGCTATCCAGCCTTAACCCGGGCTGCGAAATCCGCTTCAACTGACGCCTCGACGTGATCCTCATGCGGCACTAAGCGCAAGTCGACATCTAATGCCACTAATAGCCGGGTCAGTGTCGCGGTGGTAGGTGAGGTTAATCCGCTTTCAATTCGACTTATTTCGCACTGGGTGACCCCAGAGATTCGAGTCAGCGCCGCCTGAGTTAAGTGGCGTGCCTTTCGCGCATGTGCCAATTCGGCGCACAAGCCCAGGGCTTTCGCGCGCGCGCGGTGATCAAGTAGCTCAGCAGGTGACATGCCGTCCTCAACTTCAGCTACAAAACTTCGCCAAGTAGGTGCCATAACCCCTCCTTTATTATACATACTTCTATATATTATCAGATGTTTCAATGTTGTCCAAATACCCGAAGACGACCCCGTGCGGTCGCGATCTCGCGTTGTTGGCGTCGCTTACTTGGGTCACGGCCTTTGTCATAGCCACCCAATATGAGAACCTGCCGACTCCCATGAAAATGCACGAAGACCCGCAAGAGGGCCTCCTGCCCAACGCCCGAAAGTCGCCCACGAATTCGTAACTCAGAGAGTCCACTTCCCAATGACTTGAGCAATGGCGTCTCCAATAACGTCGGGCCTCTCACCTCAACGGTTTCTGAGACGAAACGAGCAAACAATTCACGTTTTGCAGGTGATAGTTCGTTCAGCCATCTGCCCACAGGGACACGCCCATACTCATCAACATAAAAGGAGATTGTCCAGGTCACGCAGTAAGAATCAGCGAACCTTCACCAACTCACCAGCACCAATGTTCGGGCTGTGGATGGCTCGTCGTTAAACGTCAGTGCGGTGGAAGTTCGCAAACGATCGACTCGCTGTTGGCCCCCGCTGACCTTGATATCGCGAGCCATATTTCTCCGAGCCGTACGGGTGCTCCGCCGGGCTAGATAGCCGGAACAAACACAATTGGCCGATTTTCATCCCTGGATACAACATGATCGGCAAGGTAGCGACATTGGAAAGTTCGAGAGTGACGTGACCAGAAAACCCTGGGTCAATAAAGCCGGCCGTTGAATGGGTCAGCAGCCCCAGGCGACCTAGTGATGACTTACCTTCGAGGCGACCGGCAATATCGTCAGGCAAGGTCACAACTTCATAGGTGGACCCAAGTACGAACTCACCTGGATGCAGGACGAACGGATCGTCGCCATCGGGTTCAATTAAGCGGGTGAGATCAGGCTGCTCAATGCTCGGATCAATATGGGGGTAGCGATGATTCTCGAAAACTCGAAAGAGACGATCGAGCCGGACGTCAATACTGGAGGGCTGAATCATCCCCGGATCAAATGGTTCGATGGCAACCCGTTTGGCAGTGAGTTCGGCTTTTATGTCGCGATCGGAAAGCAGCACCCGCGAAGGGTACCAATACCGAGCGGTGCCAGGTGGGTCGATCTAGGAGCTGAAACCTGAGAGGTCGTCAGGGGCATCAGCGGCGCAGGCCTCGAGCGCAGCCAATGGGACTATACGAAGTGCCTGTTCATTCGTGGCTCGAAGCAACACGGGTGATGAAACACCTGCCGAGTAGGACTGCAGCCACCTCCCGGCGCATACCGCCCACCGGTCTCCGGCGGTCAAGCCCGGGAAGCCATATTGGGGCGCCGGAGTGCTTAAGTCATTCCCTATCGCCTGTTGATGCTCGAGAAACTCCGTGGTCACCACCACGCAGACGGTATGTGAGCCGAGGTCATCGGGGCCGGTATTGGCGTAACCATCTCGATAGAAACCAGTTAGCGGTTCAAGGCTACATAGTTCAAGTTCGGTACCCATCACATTTAATTGGTCCATGTGTCAACGCTAGCGCTTAAGTTTCACGGGCTCACCAGTTGGGTCGGAACTCCAAGATTGAAATCTGGTTGAGGGAGATTCACCATATACACGGTAGCCAAAATCAGAATGAGTAATCCCAGCCCGATCAATCCGTATCGCAAAGACACCATCGTGAATGTGCTGCCAATACCAACCAAGAACAGCACGCCGGCGAGGAGAACCGTCAGCTTGATGTACTGATCAGAAAGGATTCCGGCTGAGATTCCGTCGCGATTCAACTCTTGAGATTCCGCCGCCAAAGTATCACTTTCAACGAGCAAAGGTCGCGTGTACTCTTCCATATCGAACGGAGTAGGTGGGGCATCTAAGTTCGTTTCCGGATTAGTACCTAACCAGGCTTGGAAGGCAGTTTCGAGATTGGGTTCAAAGCGTTGCTCCGCGAATGACATAGCGGCAGGATCGCCCAAAGATTTCGCCTGCAACCATGCGAAGAAAGCTGATTCGTCGAAGTTCTGCACCTCATAGGCTTCGATAGCCTTCGCATCCGCGTCAGTATCTGCGGTACCAGAGGCGGCAAATGCCACCCGGGATTCGGTGCCGTATGCGGCAGCAGCAAACCCAGACCACGCGGCCATCACAGTCACGGCGGCTAACAACACTGCCTCAGCAACTTGCACGATGCGCCAGTGCCCCGCGGGTTGACCGTGGGCCTTGCTGTGCTCTTGGTGCTTTTGTGCCTCGCGAGCAACCTCAACCGGCGAGAGTGACTCTCCCACTGTGACCCCAATTCTTTTCCGTGTTGCCCAAATTACCTAGAGGTTGACTGGGCCAATTATGCTACGGACTATGCCCGGCAATGATCCTGCTACCAACCCAGCAGCTGATGATGCCGCGCCGGCTCCGGCGGATCGACTTCGCGAGCGGCTTACCCACGGCCACGGCCGATACTCGGTAATCGCCGGCACTTTGACGATCTGGATCATGGACACCTTGCTGACGCGCCGATTGGAGATGAGTGGTGCAGTCACCGGAGCCACCGCTGACATCGTTCGCACTTTCGAGACTGCAAGCACCATCTTGTTCGTCGTCACTTCAATTGGGTTGATCGTTGCCCTGCTCAAGCCTTACCCGCGTGCCTTGTTCCCGGTGGCCGCAATCTATCTAACCTTTTCCGTAGTCCAAGTTGTCGCAAATGTGATCTCAATGCTCAGCAGCGCGCATACTACTGATGGGATGGGCTTAGGCAGCCTGTGGGATGTTGCTGCGGTCTACGCCATGAGTGTCTCAGTCTTCATGTTTGTTTACCTACTGCTAGATCTCGCAACCCCCGGCGGCGCATTTGTCTGGCCCGCTCGCGATGGCCAAGATGCACCCACGCCAAATCT
>CAMBQX010000158.1 GCA_945870085.1 Bifidobacterium breve
TGCGCGCCCGAGTTGGCGAAACTGCGATGCATCAAGGCCACCTAGTGGACCGGTAAGTAGGTCAGCCGCTTGTTCGCTCGTAATCCGAGTCGGATCTACCGCCATTTCAGCGGCCTGCAAGAGCACGGCTACCGCGGGCTCAGCGCGTAGCGGGATTTCATCGGCGGCGATTGTTGTCGGCACCCCAGCTTGCATTAACGCCCGCTGCACCAGCGGGATCTGCCGCGCGGATCGAACGAGCACCGCGAGATCCGCCCAAGCCAGCCCATCATCTAAATGGGCGCGCCGGATTTGTTCGGCAATATGTGCGGCCCGCGATGATTCACAATCGAAGAGTTGGACCTCGACAATGTCGGTGGCCCCCGCCGCCGGTGCAGCACCAACACAAACCGGATGCCGATGCTCATGCACCTGCTCCTTGGTAAAAGATCCGATCGGTCGAGCGCCCAAGATCGCGGTTGCTGCCGCCCGAATATTTGGCCCAAACCTGCGGGTGCGCTGCAAGATGACCGTGGGCGCCGGCTCATCGGCACTGGTCCGAAATTGCTGCGGGAAATTCAAGATGCCAGCAACATCGGCGCCGCGAAAACCGTAGATTGCTTGGTCGGGATCACCAACGACAACCAAGCTGGTGCGCGGGCCAACCAGCGCCTTGAGTAATTCGACTTGCAGTTGATCGGTGTCTTGATATTCGTCGACATAGATCGCGCGATAGGTGCGGTGCAACTTGGCCGCAATATCTGGGGTGCGAGCCGCAATAACCGCGCGGTGTAGGAGTTCGATGTAGTCACAAACATTCTCGAGCACCATTACCGCGTTTTCTTGCTCGGCGAGTGCGCCAATGGCCGCCCAAGCTGGGCGCCCAGACTTTGCGCCGATGCGCTCAAGTTGGCCTGGGTCAAGGCCGAGTTCGCGGGCTCGCGCCAACACCGACCGGATTTCATTTGCCAGGCCTAAAGTGTTGACGGCCCCGGCTAACTCTTCGGGCCAATTGATGGTGCCATCTTCGAGGGCTCCGATTAGGAGATCGCGAATCCGCACATCTTCTTCGGCCCCGGATAGCAACCGCGGTGGATCGCGCACCTCACCAATCTGTGCGGTCTGTTGCATCAGCCCATAGGCGAATGAATGAAAAGTTGCGACCACCGGGATCACCCCACCCCCGAGCCGCTGCACGACTCGATCGCGTAGCTCATCAGCGGCTCGGCGCCCAAAAGTTAGGGCGAGGACGGCGCCCGGGGCTAACGGGTCAATCGGATCATTGATGCGGGCGGTGATTGCCTCGACGATGGTGGTGGTTTTGCCGGTGCCTGGGCCTGCGAGCACCAGTAGTGGGCCGTTACGGTGCCCGACCACCTGCAACTGCTCTGGGTCAAGGACAGCGGGGGTAGCCGGCGGCAGTGGGGCAGTGTCTAGGACCCATGACCGGGACACCGATTGCCTCATAGGGCCATGCCTACCACCTTCGTCTGACGTTCCTCTGAGACTATCTACCGGTGACCGCGACACCCGATGGCCAGCCTCTGGCCACCAGCAATGTCGAAATCGAAGAGGATCCATTCACCCGACGGGTGCGCCGGCCCCTTGACCTCGCTCGTTTCGTCCTCGCCATTGCCATTACCAGCGCGATTATCGGAGTTGGTTGGTTTGCCACCAGCACGACCGCCGGCCTTGAGGACGATGTCACCAGCGGGGTGCAGTCACTGCCATCGGCGGTGATCTTGGCCCTAAATGTCATCGGCGGTATAGGCACATTGGGTTTGCCAATCGCTGCCGGAGTCGCCTTGGTTATTCGTCGTCGCGCTCGGCAACTCTTTGACGCGGTAATCGCACTACTGGCAGCAGTGGTTTTGTTGACGGTTGCATCTACGGCCATATCTCGCAGTGGTGTCCCGCGGTTACTGGTGGCGTTGGCCGGATCAACCAGCCCAGACAGTGCATCTACCGCGCCGATCCTGGCTGGGCTAATCGCCTTCATCACCGTGGCGCGCCTTCTGGCACTTCGCCCCTGGAACATTTTTAGCTACATGGTCATCGGCTCGGTCATCATTGTCACGGTTTTAAGCTCGGGCATCGCCCTGGCCGGAGTTGGTGTCAGTATCACCTTGGGCTGGGCGATCGGGTTGCTTACCCGCTACGCGCTCGGCACACCTACCACCCGCCCAACCGGGCAAGAAGTCGCCGGCGCCCTCGCCCGCGGCGGCTATCCACTCATGTCACTTGCCGCCGAAGCAACTACTTCCCGAGGCCGCAGGTACCGGGCTGTTACTCGCTCGGGTGCCGAGTTACGGATCAATGTGCTCGACCGCGACCTTGAAGGCGCCGGTTTGGTCTCGGCATTTTGGAAGGCACTGCGCCTACGTGATGAGCCGGGCACCGGGGCATTTAACATGCGCCGCACATTAGATAACGCGGCCCTAATCGCATTTGCCGCGCAGGCGGCCGGGGTTCCAACCCCGCGATTACTACTGACAACTGAAGTTGGCCCCGACTCAAGTCTGCTTGCCTATGAATATATAGAAGGTGAACTTTTCACGGATATCAACGAGGCTAGCCCCGGTGGCGCTTTGAGTGATAGTGATCTCCAAGGGGCTTGGCGTGCCGTGCGCACCTTGCATGAGCACCAGAGCAGCCACCGTGCACTTTCGGCAGATCACCTCCTGCGCGCAACCGACGGCAGTGTTTGGATCGTCGGCCATGGTGGCGGCTCAATTGCCGCAAGTGATGTGGCCCAGCGCATCGACCTCGCCGAGTTGCTCTGCACGATGTCGCTGCTCACCAGCGTTGAGCGCGCCGTCGAAACCGGGCGGCAAATACTTGGTGTCGAAGGGTTAACCCGGGCCCTGCCCGCCCTGCAGCCGGTTGCCCTATCGGGGATGACCCGTAAGGCCGTGCGAAAGAACCGGCAGATCCTCGTCAATTTGCGAGATATGTTGCTCGGCCTGCGTCAAGGTGGCGAAATCGAGCAGATCAAGTTGGAGCGGGTGCGCCCGCGTACTTTGCTAATGATCATCGTCGGCTCTATCGCCGGTTACATCTTGCTTTCGCAATTAGCTCAGGTAGATCTTGCGCATATATTCAGCACAGCAAACTGGGGCTGGGTTGCCCTTTCACTGGTCTTGAGCTTTGTAACGTTCATCGCCGCCGTTTGGTCACTAACCGGGTTCGTGCCCGAACGCATACCTATCCATCGAACTTTACTTGCGCAACTAGCCGGCGCCTTTGCCACTTTGGTTTCTCCCCCAACTCTCGGCTCGGTCGCAATTAATATGCGCTTCTTGCAAAAAGCCGGGCTGCATCCAGCTCTTGCTGCAGCCAGTGTTGGTGTTTCGCAGGTGATGGCATTTGCTTCACATATCCTGCTGCTATTCATCTTTGGTATCGCCGCCGGAACGCAATCGGATCTAACTTTCAACCCACCAAGGATTGTTGTCATCGCCGTGATTGCCGTCGCAGCTGTCGCCATTGCGCTACTTGCAGTGCCTGCCGTGCGAAAACTCATCACTACGCGCGTCGGGCCAATCCTTAAAGAGGTGGGCCCGCGCTTGGTCACCGTGGCCCAGCGCCCCGGCAAACTCATCGAAGGCGTGGGCGGCATCTTGCTGCTCAATCTCGCGTTCATCGGCGTGCTGTACGCGAGTGTCAGTGCTTTCGGGGGTCAACTCGGGATAGCCCTTGTCGCCGTCGTCTATCTCGCCGGTGCCACCATCGGCCAGGCCGCCCCAACTCCCGGTGGCCTAGGCGCCGTCGAAGCTGCACTAGCCGCCGGACTCACTGCAGCAGGGCTGGACGGGGTGATCGCCGTCTCAGCAGTGCTGTTGTTCCGCCTAGTAACTTTCTGGCTCCCAACAGTTCCCGGGTACTTCGCCTTCAACTGGCTCACCAAAAAGGGTGCGCTTTAGCTCAATGGTGCAAGATAGCCCCATGAGCGAATCTGAAGTAACAATTAATGTCCTTGCCGACGGCCCCCTTGAGGTCTCCGGCCCCTCCACCATCAAGGGTTCCGATGGCAGCACCTTGAAGGCCGGTGACAAGGCCTACCTATGCCGCTGCGGTCATTCGGCTAATAAGCCGTTCTGTGATGGCGGCCATAAGCGCGAAGGTTTCAGTGATCCCGGGCTCGGCAAGCAGGACTAAACAAAACCCTGCAAGAACTGCTCGTCGGTATTGTCGAAGCCCGGTGACATCCAGATAACGCCTTCCCCTGACCAGTCGATAACAGGAATTTCGTTAAGACTAGATGCCCCAGTGAAGTCTTG
>CAMBQX010000159.1 GCA_945870085.1 Bifidobacterium breve
CGGCGTGGTGCAGGTTACATTTCGGGTGCCGGCGGAAAAACTTGAGGAGTGCGGGTTACTTAATTTCGCTCTCGATCAATACGGCGACTAGCAGCGCTGCGAAGTTTCTGGCTGCGCGGCACGGAGGCTTACGGCCAATTCAGCAGACAACTTCGTAAGATCGTCGGCTGAAAGCGGCACGGAAAGCTCGTCGAACTTCGCAACCACCGCTGCTTGCGCATCGCGGCTAGCCGGACGCAGGTCGGTCGGGCTAACTTCGGGAGCGGTGACGACCGGGGCCATCGCCTCCATCTCGTCAAGGAACCTGTCTACCGTGGCGGATAGCTGACGCGGGTCAGCCACATGCGCCTTTACTATTTCTTCTGCTCGGCGCAGTGCTTCAGTTCCGAGTTCGCCGCGCAACTCGCGAATGAGCTGCGACCGCAACAGGAGTACTTGCTGATCGCCTTGGACTTTGATTCGTTCGGCCTCGACACCACCTTGGATGCGCAACTGCTCGCCAATTCGGACGGAGTCAGATGCGGCCTCGTCGATGATGTGACGGGCCTCGACACGCCCCTCATCCATCTTCACCGAGCGGTATTGATCGGCATCGGCAAGCCGCTGGGCAGCCCTTGCACCATCTTCAAGTTGGGTCCGTACGACCATCTGGCGCTCGGCCATTGCCTTGCGTACAGGTGGAACCACGTACTTCATAATAATAAGAACGATTACGGCGAAACCGATGAGTTGCCCAATGAACGTCCCCATCAGCCCCTACCCTCCCCGTTCGACTGCTGCTTCGAACTTTCAGCATCAACACCAAGTATCCGGTTCGCCAGTGTCAGCGAGAGGCTCTCGACCGAGGTATTAAGGCTAGGCGCCAGTGACTCGCCTTCAACTCTTAGCGCGTCACTAGCCTGCTGCAACTTGTCAGCCACCACGACATTGGCATCCGAGCGCAAATCATCTGCAACCTGACGACCCTCGGCCCGGGCTTGGTCGCGTAGGCCTCCGGCCTCGGACCTAGCCGCTGCCAATTCCTGCTTGAACTCGGATTCGGCGGCGACATCCTGCTCAGCAGCCTGGCGGTTGTCCTGGGCTGTCTGGGCAATCAACCGTTCGCGCTCGTCAAGGACTTGTTGAACTGGTTTCACCACAAACTTGGCAATCACCCAGAAGACGATGAGGAAAATCGCCAGCACGAAGAAGAAGGTGCCGTTGGGTATTAAGAAGTTGGTGGGGCCAGCCTCCGCCTCAGCAGACAACAATGTCACTCCCGAAATCACAGCTCCACTCATTGCGACTCGTTATGCCCCTGGCGTGGCAAAAACGAATAGCGCCATGAATGCGAGGTTGATGAAGTAAGCCGCCTCAACTAGGCCGACCGTGATGAAGAACGGGGTGAACAAACGGCCCTGCGCTTCTGGCTGGCGGGCGATACCGGAAATTAGTGCATTACCGGCGATACCGTCACCGATACCCGCACCTATGGCGCCGCCACCTAAAATGAGGCCACCGCCGATCAGGGCTCCGGCCACAATTGTTGGATCTGCCATTGCTTTTCCTCCTTAATTTCTTGTCGGTTTGCTTTTATTTCTCAGTCGGAACGTGATTAGTGGTCAGGTGCATGCGCAGCCTAGTGGTGCGACTCCTCTGTCTCCGTGGCTTGGCTGAAGTAGAGGATTGTTAGGAGCGCGAAAATGAATGCCTGGATCAGTCCTACAAAAAGGTCGAACGTTTTCCAGATCGCATTGGGTGCCCACATAATGTAGGAGGGCAGCATCGCGATTAGCCCTACCATGATGACGCCGGCGAAGATATTGCCAAAAAGCCGCAGCGATAGGGAGATAGGTTTGGCGATCTCCTCCACGAGGTTGATTGGAGCGAGGAAGGCCACGTGGCCCTTGGTGACCTTTATCGGGTAGCCGATGATTCCGCTTCGCTTAAAGCCCGCCGCGTGGTAGCAGATGAAGACGAACAAAGCGAGGGCCAGCACGAAGTTGATATCGGAGGCAGGTGGTTTTAGTAACTCAACGGCACCTCCCTCGGCCGAGGCGAACTGAAGTGGGAGCACGGAGATCCAGTTCGCGACCAAGATAAATACGAAAAGGCTTACCACCAGTGGAAGCACGAATGGAGCCAGTGAGAGGCCCATAGATGCTTGCACTTGACTTCGCATCTGAACGGTGACGGCTTCCCAGAATAATTGCACGCCACTTGGCACACCGGTTGATGTCACCTTGGCCCGAAGGAAGAATGCCAGTAGCAGGGTAACTGCCGCGGCTACCAAGGTGGCATAGATCGTGTCGGTGTTTACCGTCATGCCTAACCAGGTAGCAGTGGTATGGCTGCCGACTTCGATCGAGGTTACGGGGCTGAATTCTTTGATCATGGTCACGACTTCTGGGTCTCCGAATCAACAGGAGCATCGAGCTCACCCTTGCGGATCTTCATCCAAACAGGAATAACCGTGCTCAGCACTAGGACCACCTGAAACAGTGCGAGGCCAAACAAGACGCCGAAGCCAAAGGGTCGAAAGGCGAATGCGACTACCAGCGCAATAAGGGTGATAACGAGCAGTCGGGTCGCAGAGTTCAGCGCCAGCCCGCGCTTAAGTGGGTGATCTTGCGCGGCGATCGCGGCAACCGACCAACTCACCACCTGTGCATTAGCGAGGCCTAAAACCAACCCGATGGCGAAAAACACGCCAAACATCACCGAGCCCGCAAGGGCCGCAAGGGCGATTGACACGCCACTTAAAACGACGCAGAAAACGGCTAGCCGTGCCGGCCGAAAGACTACGGATGGAAGGACGAACGGCGTCTCTTCCAGAGGCGCTGCCAAAGACCCTCCCGCAGATTCGGCGGACGAAAATAACTTTTGAATACCGCGGGCCGAACGCTATCACGGGTTCAAGGGCCCACATTTACGGGGTGGGATCCACCTCGGCGACTAGCCGCGGGTACCGCTGCGCAGTTGGTGAACCGCAGCGACCGGGGCCTTGGGCGGACGACGAACCACGAAAATTAACAGACCTAATCCCACCACGAAACCTGCCACTGCATACGAAATTGGCACAAAAGCAATTGCTACCGCGGTGCCGGCAACCAACGCCGTCCAGGCATACATGATCAACACAGCACGGGCTTGGGAATGCCCCATCTCAAGTAGGCGATGGTGCAGGTGCTGCTTATCGGGGGCAAATGGGTTACGCCCAGCACGGGTGCGGCGCACTACAGCTAGGAGTAGATCAACCAGCGGAATGGCCATGACCGCGATCGGCAGCAAGATCGGCAGCAAAGTTGGGATAATGGTCGGGCCAGCGAGTGCACTTGGATCAATCTGACCCGATAACGTGATCGTGCTCGCCGCGAGTAATAAGCCCAGCATCATCGAGCCGGTATCGCCCATAAAGATGCGTGCCCGGTACACATTGTGGGGCAAGAACCCAATGCAGATGCCCACAAGAAGTACCGAAACCAAAGTTGCCAAGGTTGCGCGCTCAACCCCGAGCACCACCGAGAGCAGATACGAATAGGCAAAGAAAGCCCCGGCCGCCACCGCCACGATGCCGGCCGCTAGTCCGTCAAGGCCGTCAATAAAGTTGATGGCATTAATACTTATTAAGACGATCAAGACGGTAAATAGCACACTTGTTAGTGGGTCCAGCACGAACGTGCCACCGATCGGCAACCAAATAACGGCAATACCTTGAAATGCCATCACACCCGCGGCTAAGACCTGACCGGCCAATTTAATTGGTGCGTCTAGCCCCCACTTATCGTCGACGACGCCAAGCAAGACAATGATCGCCACCCCGGACAGCAGGGCTAGTGGCGCACTACCGGTCTCAAAAACTGAACCCATCATGGGGAGTTTGCTCGCTAGCAAAAGACCGGTAACAAGCCCCAGCATCATCGCTATGCCACCAAGGCGGGGCGTGGACTCGGCGTGCACATCACGGTCGCGTACTTCGGCAACGAACCCGAAACGAATTGCAAAGCGCTCAACGAGTGGAGTTGTCAGATATGTGACTGCAGCCGCAGCGAGTAAGCACAATAGATATTCGCGCACGGCCCCTCCTTTCGGTCAACCTATTCGACGTCGGTCGGTCAATAGTTAGCTCTGCGGGTAGGCCGGGTACTTCGTTACCAATTCCAACACATCAGCTGCAACTGCAGCGGAGGTCGCTGGCTCACGTACCGCACGACCTATCAATGCGGCAATTTCTTTCATGTTGCCGGCGTCCATCCCTTGCGTGGTAACCGAAGGTGT
>CAMBQX010000160.1 GCA_945870085.1 Bifidobacterium breve
CCACCCTGGTATTCGCAGCCCACGAGTATCCGAGTTACCCAGCTCAAGTTAACCAACTTGACACTTGGCGCACCAATAAAGCTTGCGCCCTTGCATATCCGCCATCTTGATTTTCGCGCCACAAACAAAACATTTCATGCCCTCGCGCCGATAGACATAAACCTCGCCACCATGGCGATCAACTCGTGGCTCGCGCCCCATCGCTTCCGGCAAATGAACCGCACGCACCGTGTCGATGC
Organism: Bifidobacterium breve; assembly: GCA_945870085.1. Classification (GTDB taxonomy): domain Bacteria; phylum Actinomycetota; class Actinomycetes; order S36-B12; family S36-B12. The sequence goes on from CAMBQX010000160.1 coordinate 240, forward strand.
GCCCATTTTTCACTCCTAGTGTCATCAAGAACACCAGGTCACTCCAGATGGCATCGAACTGCTCGTTGGATATCACCCGGCCGTGGGTAAATGGCGATATTTGGTGCCGAAAAAGCACTTCGGCCCGGTAGATATTGCCGACCCCGGCGAAGATCTTTTGGTCCATAAGTAGCGCCCCGATTGGTGCAGCGCTTCGGTGCACGCGATCCCAGGCTCGAACAGGGTCGGCTCCTTTGTGGATCGGATCAGGCCCAATGCGGGTGATAGCGGTGGCCATCTCGTCATCAGTGATCACCTCGCACACCGAGGGGCCGCGCAATTGCGCGAAGTTAGTTTCTGAAGTGATGCGGAGCCTAATTAGACCGTTGTCATCAGGCTCAGTGCCCTTACCGAACTGCCACTTACCGTAGAGGCCGAGGTGTATGTGTATCCAGCGCCTGTTGTCGAACCCAATGAATAGGTGCTTGCCGCGGGCTTCCGCTTTAGCGAAAGTTTTGCCGTCCAAGACCTTCGCACCGGCCGCGAACCGACCCTGCGGGCTAGTTACCCGAACCCGCTCATTCTTGAAAGCTCGAGTCAACGCCCGGGCTTGCCGATGAACAACGTGGCCCTCTGGCATTAGTCGAAGATCGGTCCTGAAGTGCGGGTGCGTTTGATTTCATAAAAGCCCGGAGTTGCAGCGACCAAGAGCGTGCCGTCCCAAAGCCGGCCGGCGGCCTCGCCTTTCGGCGCTGGGGTGACAACCGGCCCAAAGAAGGCCACCCGGCCACCACCTGGGCCCAAAACGCTAATCACCGGGGTTCCTACGTCTTCACCAACGAGGGTGATCCCGCGACCGTGGCTGGCCCGTAATTGCTCATCAACCTTCGTCGTCTTCCCGACACCCGCAAGATCGGCTGGCAGACCTACTTCAGCGAGTGACTCGGCGATGATCACTCCGTAATCCTTGCGCTGCTGAACGTGAATACGGGTGCCCAAGGCGGTGTAGAGCGGCAAAACCACCGAGTCTCCGTGCCCCAACTGGGCGGCGATGATTACACGGACCGGAGCCCAAGCGGCGGCCACCAACTCCACATACTCCGGCGGGAGGTCCCGGCCCTCATTTAAAACCGCCAGGGACATAACATTCCAATTCACCTGGACCTCGCGTACCCGCTCCACCTCGAGCATCCACCTTGAAGTCATCCACGCCCAAGGGCACACGGGATCGAACCAGAAGTCAGCCGTTGTCATCATGGGTGAGACCCTAGTGGAAGGATCAGGGCATGACCGGTACCGAGAACATCACTAGGGCGCAGGCGCAGGAGCGCGCACGCCTGATTGAATCCCGCTCCTATGACCTCACGGTCGACCTCACCGGCGACACTTTGTTCACTTCGGTGACAAGAGCGACTTTCGGGTGCCGCACCCCCGGTGCCGACACCTGGATCGACCTCATCGCGCCACGGGTCCACTCGGTGGTGCTCAACGGAACCAGCCTCGACATCACCCAAGTCTTTGATGGTTACCGCATCCATTTACCGAATTTACTGGCGGAAAACGAGGTGGTGATCACCGCCGACTGCGCGTACATGAACACCGGCGAAGGCCTCCATCGATTCGTGGATCCGGTCGATAACGAGACTTACCTCTACACGCAATTCGAGTCGGCTGATGCCCGCCGGATGTTCGCCTGCTTCGAGCAACCTGACCTGAAAGCGGCCTTCGCGCTCACAGTTACCGCCCCTTCGCACTGGAAAGTGATCAGCAACTCCACAAGCCCTGATCCGGAGATGATCACTCCGACCACTTCGCGCTGGACCTTCGAGGCCACACCGCGCCTGTCCACTTACATCACCGCATTAGTGGCCGGGCCTTACCACGAGGTTCGGGATTCATATACCGGCACTTTCGGCACCTACCCGCTCGGGATTTTCTGCCGAAACTCACTCGCGCAGTCCTTGGACCCCGAAGACATCTTCGACCTAACCAAAGCCGGTTTCGAATTCTTCGAGAAGCAGTTCCAGATCGGCTACCCATTCGGCAAGTACGACCAACTATTTGTCCCGGAGTTCAACGCCGGGGCAATGGAGAACGCCGGCTGCGTCACCTTCCTAGAAGATATGATATTTCGATCACGCGTAACAGACGCCGCCTACGAGCAACGCGCGAACACGATTTTGCACGAGATGGCCCACATGTGGTTCGGCGACCTCGTGACGATGACTTGGTGGGATGACCTATGGCTAAATGAGTCGTTCGCCGAATGGGCCGCGCACTATGCCAACGTCCACGCCACCAGATATGTCGATGCGTGGACGAGTTTTTCAAACCAGCGCAAGGCCTGGGCCTACCGTCAAGACCAATTGCCCTCGACCCACCCGATCGCCGCTGACATGGTTGACCTTGACTCCGTTCGAGTTAACTTCGACGGCATCACCTACGCCAAAGGCGCATCCGCACTTCGCCAACTCGTGGCTTGGGTTGGTGAACCAGAGTTCCTCACCGGCGTTCACAACTACTTCGTCAAGCATGCTTGGGGTAATACGCAGTTATCTGATCTCCTAAGTGAGCTCGAAGCCACATCAGGGCGCGATCTCTCCGGCTGGACAGATGAATGGCTCCGCACCAGCGGGGTCAACTTAATTCGGGCGCAGTTTGAACTTGCCGCCGATGGCACTTACTCCGATTTCACCATCACTCAAGAGCCACCGAGCGCACCCGCAGGGCTGCCGCCAACTTTACGCTCACATCGCATGGCCATCGGTCTCTATGACCTCGTAGCCGGACAGCTCACCAGGCGCGAGCGCTTTGAACTCGATGTGGTCGGCGCCAGCACGAAGGTGCCTGCCCTAGTCGGGGTTAAGCAGCCAGCCTTGCTGCTACTCAATGACGACGACCTCACATTCGCGAAGGTGCGCCTGGATGAAAAGTCGTGGCGCACCGCGGTTGAGCACCTTGGCGTAGTCGATTCTTCGCTGGCCCGCGCAATCATCTGGGGCGCTGCCTGGGATATGACCCGCGACGCTGAAGTCTCAACCGGGGACTTCCTGGCACTAGTGCTGAGCGGTATCGGTCAGGAGTCTGACATCGGCGTGGTGCAAGGAGTACTGCGTCAACTCAAGTCAGCAATTGACCAATTCGCCGCTCCAGCAAATCGATCAGGTTACCTTGAGCAACTCGCAAATGGCGTGCTTGGCTTTGCGCAGGATTCTGAGCCGGGCAGTGACCACCAGCTTGCCTTTGCTCGGGTCTTTAACTCGTGCGCAACGACTTCAGCCCATCTCGATATCGTCGCCGGGCTCCTTGACGGCAGCATCACCTGGAGCGGGCTGAAAATCGACACCGACCTGCGCTGGTCACTGCTCCAGCGTTTGGTGGTCACCGGCCGACTTGCCGAGGAGGCGATCGAAGCCGAGCTAAGAAGTGATGACACGGCAACCGGACGCCGCCAAGCCGCGGTGGCTTTCGCCGCTCGCCCGACGATGGTGGCAAAGAAACTTGCATGGGCCGACATTATCGACCGAACAGAATTACCCAATGCCATTCTCGAGGCCAATATTGGCGGGTTCGTGCAACCTGATCAAGTTGAGCTACTTGCTGATTATCGAACCAAGTACTTCGCCGCTTTGCCACAGGTCTGGGCGAAGCGCACCATGGAAACCGCGCAGAGCATCACCATGGGCCTGTACCCGGTGTTCCTGGTTGATGAAGAAACTTTGGCTCAGACCGATGCATTCTTGGCCGGGGAGCTCAACTCGGCGCTTCGACGCTTGGTTGGTGAAGGCCGCGATGGGATTGAGCGGGCACTGCGGGCCCGGGCTGCCGACAGCAGCGCGTAATCAGAGCAGGTATCGACCCAAAACAAGAATGCTGCTAAGTGGGCGGGTTAAGCCGGGTCGTTTAGGTGCAGCACCTTGGGTGCCCGCTCATGCTCGGCGAGCAACACCAAGCCGTCTCGGATACCGCCAGCAAGATCATCAGCTTGGTATGAGGAACGCATAGTGAACGCCCCGAGT
>CAMBQX010000161.1 GCA_945870085.1 Bifidobacterium breve
GCGGAGCGGCCGATCGACTTCCTTGACCGGCAAGGTGGTGTCTCGAAAATCCCAAAGAACCAGATTGTGGTGAGTGCCGGTGCGCTGACGCAGATGTCGTGGGCTCGACTTCGCCGCGGAAAGAGTTGACCGTGAACGCGATTAGCAAAATCAGTCGAATCGATCCGAACCTTTGAAGTACTGGGGTCAGTGTTGGCTTCTGGAGCAAGCGGTGGACTACCGTGGTGTCCTGTGAGCCCTCGCAGTGCACTGATCGCGATCCCCGCCTGGAATGAGGAGGGCTCAATCGCAGATGTCATTGCCAAGGTTCAAGAGCACCTGCCCACCGCGGGCATTTTGGTGGTCAATGACGGTTCAACCGACAACACCGCCCAGGTCGCCGAGCAGGCCGGAGCCATGGTGGTCTCACTACCTTTCAATGTCGGGGTTGGCGGGGCCATGCGCACCGCATTTCTCTATGCCAAGCGCGAGGGCTATCAGGCGTTGGTGCAGGTCGATGCCGACGGGCAGCACGATCCGGCCGATCTCGACAAGTTGCTTGCGGGTCTTAACGAGGCCGACATAGTTGTTGGCACGCGCTTTCATCCCGATTCGATGTATTTCATCGGTGGGCCCAGGCGTTGGGCCATGGTGTTGTTGTCGAAGGCGCTGAGCTCGATGGCCAAGACCCAGATCAGTGACAGCACCTCAGGTTTTCGGTCAGCGGGCCCCCGCGCAATTGATCTATTTGCTGTTAACTATCCGGCCGATTACTTGGGCGATACCGTCGGCTCGCTGTCGATTGCGATTCGTAACGGCCTGGTCATTCGCGAGGCGCCGGTGACAATGTATTTTCGGGCCGTTGGGAGGCCGAGTAAGAATGCTCTTTGGTCAGCCCTTTACTTAGGCCGCGCGACACTGGCACTCATGGCAACTTTGCTGGCACGTCGTTCACAAGGTAAGGGGGATCAAACCTGATGGCCCCGAATATCCTCGCAGCAATTGCTGCGCTCATCACTTTCGTTTTTGTCATCGACCTGCTGCGCCGCGGGGTACTGCGCGAGAAGTATGCGGTGCTGTGGTTGTTCTTCTCCGGTGCCGCGCTGCTGCTCGCGATCTTCCCGGCTGTTCTGGTCTGGTTCACCGGCATACTCGGTGTCGCAGAACCGGTAAACCTGCTGTTCTTCGTAACCATCGTGTTACTTGTGCTCGTGAGTATTCAACTTAGCTATGAACTTAGCCGCCACGAGGCGCGAATTCGGCGGTTGGCCGAAGAAGTTGCGCTCTTACAAGAGGAAATAAACAGGCAGCGAAAAGATGGCGACTAACGAACCCGTATTGCTGATTGCCTTTAACCGCCCCGATCACTTGATTAAGGTCATTGATCGCCTGCGTGAAGTAAAGCCAAGTGCTATCTACTTCGCTGTTGATGGCGCCCGAGCTGACCGCTTAGAGGAAAAATCCAAAGTAGATGCCTGCCGCGCTCTAGTTGCTGCATTTGATTGGCCGTGCGAGGTCAAGACTTTGTTCCATGACACCAACCTTGGTTGTGGGCTGGGTGTCAGCACCGCCATCACCTGGTTCTTCGAGAATGTCGAACGCGGCATCATCCTCGAGGATGACATCGTCCCTGACCCAAGTTTCTTTCCGTTTTGCTCTGAACTACTTGAGCGTTACCAAGATGATGAGCGAGTGCAAGCAATCTCCGGCTGCAACTTCGTGCCGCCATCTGCGCAAAGCCACCCGGAGCAGGCCTACCGCTTCAGCCAGGTGCCCCACATCTGGGGCTGGGCTACGTGGCGCCGGTCATGGGCCGGGTACCAACTGGATATTGCTGGCTGGCGGCGGCAGCTGCCAGCACTCCAGCTTTGGAAGCGGGCCGGCCACTCGCTGCCCGCAAGTGTTTATTGGGCTTCGACTTTCGAATTACTGGCGCGTAAAGAGGTTGATACCTGGGATGGCCAGTTCGTGTTCGCATCGATGGTCTCGGGGCAGCTAACTGCCACCAGCAACGTCAACTTGATAGAAAACATTGGCTTCGGCTCGAGTGCTACCCACACTTTCGAGGATCGTGATGAGTTGCAACCGATTCAGGCGATGCAATTACCAACGGCGGTTGCCCCGGTAGTGCTCGATGCCAGAGCAGATACTTGGACCCGCAAGAACCACTTCCGGGCCACGTGGCGTGGCATGCTCGATCAGGTGGACCGCTACCGTAAGCAGCGTCAAGGGAGGGCGAAATGACGATTGCCAAAGGGCGGGCGTTGGTAACAGGTGGGGCCGGGTTTCTGGGCTCCCATCTTTGTGATCGCTTGCTCAACGATGGCTATAGCGTAATTTGCGTTGACAACTACTACTCGTCAACCAAAGAGAACATCGCCCACCTACTCGACAACCCACGCTTTGAAGTGATCCGTCACGACGTCACCTTCCCGCTGTATATCGAGGTCGATGAGATCTATCACTTGGCGTGCCCGGCATCGCCGATCCACTATCAGCGTGATCCGGTGCAAACCACTAAGACCGCGGTGCACGGCTCGATCAATATGCTGGGTCTCGCCAAGCGCACCGGGGCCAAAATTTTGCTCACTTCAACATCTGAGATTTACGGTGACCCGTTGGTGCATCCCCAGACCGAGGATTACTGGGGCAATGTCAACCCGATTGGCCCCCGGGCGTGCTACGACGAAGGTAAGCGGGCGGCTGAGACATTGTTCTTTGACTATCACCGCCAACATAATCTGAAGATAAAAGTCGTAAGACTTTTCAATACCTACGGCCCACGCATGCATCCCAATGATGGCCGCGTTGTATCGAACTTTGTTGTCAGTGCACTAACTGGTAAGCCGATCACCATTTATGGCGAAGGTCGGCAGACGCGCTCGTTCTGTTACGTCGATGACTTGATCAACGGCCTTATCGCGATGATGAATAGTGCTGATGAAGTCACCGGCCCGATCAACCTCGGTAACCCGGGTGAATTCACTATCGCCGAGCTGGCAGCCGAAGTCATCAAGCAAACCGGGGTAAACCCAGGCATTGAGTACCTGCCCCTACCGCCAGATGACCCAACCCGCCGGCATCCTGAAATCACTCGGTCCAAGCAGACTCTGGGCTGGGAGCCGACCATCGAGCTTGAATCGGGCTTAGCCATGACCATCGGGTATTTCCGCGGTATTTTCGCCAACTGATGGTCCGCTAACAGATGATCGGCCCAGTTCTGGTTTTGGCGACTTGGATTGTCGCGGTGCTGGCCCTCGCCGCCATCGGCCTAGCCCCGGCTCTGGTGGCTACGCGCGGTGTTCTTACCCCCCGCGCGCTGCGCGGTGCGCTGTGGTGGGGGCTGCTTATTGCCACGATTGTCATCCTCGCAACCAATATCTGGCTCCCTCTTCGCAGCGGGAGCGCCGCGATCGTCTTTGCCATCGTCGTGGTGCTGATTGCAGTAATCGGCATCTGGTTAATGAAGCGCCGAAGACAGTCGGCGCTGACTGTTGTCGTTCACGGTCGGTGGTGGCTGCTGCCATTGTTTATCGCAATCGCGCTGGCAGTGATTTATCTTTCGGTTGCTGCAATGGGGCCTGTCACCAATTACGACAGCGGCCTTTATCACCTCGGTGCGATTAAGTATGCCGGTGAGTTCGCGACTATCCCGGGGTTAGCGAATCTGTATTTTCCGTTTGGCTATAACAACTCACTCTTCCCGCTCGCTGCCTTCTTGGGTAATGGCCCATGGGATGGTGACGGTTATCGGTTGATCAACGGCCTGCTCATGATTCTCATGGCAACCGACCTGGCCGTGCGCCTGTTGCAGCGTAAATATTCAGTTGGCACCTTCGTGCTCATTGTCGGGTTCGCCGCGTCATGGGTGCCACTGATTGCGCTAGCGGATTACTGGGTGATTAGTCCGACCTCGGATTCGTCGGTACTCATCTTGACCTTGGTCGCCGTGAGCTACTTCGCCGATGCGCTCACCGGTAAGAAAGCCTGGCAAGGTGATGCCGCGGTAGCTCTTGTGATCGGACTGCTCCTGATATCGCTGCGCCCGACGATGGTCGCATTTTATTTCTCGATGATTGTGATCATTGTTTTATTTGCTCTGCGCTTACGCAGAACGAGCAATGAAAGTGGCTCGGCAAATAAACCTCTTTGGTTGTTAGTGGCACTGGGTGGTATCGCACTGGCTCTTGTGCAAAGCGCCCGCGACTACCTGCTCAGCGGCTGGCTGC
>CAMBQX010000162.1 GCA_945870085.1 Bifidobacterium breve
GGCTCAATTTGCACCCGCGGCAAGATGCGATCCAGCCAATTCGGCAACCACCAGTTGGCTTTGCCAAGTATCGACATCAGTGAAGGCACCAACACCAACCGCACCAAGAAGGCGTCAATAATGACCGCGGAAGCTAGCGAGATACCGAATAACTTGATCGTTGAATCAGGGGTTGGCACGAATGCCAAGAAAACACTGGCCATGATCGCTGCTGCGATCATTACGACACGCCCGGAGCCCGCGAGGCCGCGACGCACCGAGGCCGCGTTGTCACCGGTGCGCGCCCACTCCTCTTGCATGCGCGTCACCAAGAAGACTTGGTAATCCATCGACAGCCCAAACAAAATTGCAAAGACCATGATGGGTAAGAAAGGCATAATCGGACCGGTGCCACTGATGCCTATGGGTCCAGCCAGCCAACCCCACTGGAACACCGCGACGGTAATACCCATGGCAGCGGCAAAACTCATCAGACTAGTTATCGCAGCAGTCAGCGGCACCACCAGCGAGTGAAAGAGCAGCACCAGGGCCAAGAAGCCCAGCCCGACAACCACCAGCAAGAAGATAGGAAGCGCATCGGTTAGCACCGTCGTGAAGTCCGAGGTGATGGCTTGCGCCCCGCCGATATAAATTTCGGCACCGGTCGAAGCTTCAAGCCCTGGATTAACTTCACTTCTAAGCCGGTCAAGCAGCGCGGTTGTGGCTTCATCCTGTGGCGCCGAATTAGGCGTGATCATAATGGTGGCAACGGTGCCGTCAGGTCCGAACGAGTCAGGGTTCATCGCGATAAGCGGAACCATTTGGGCTGTTGGTAGTACGGCAGCCACGCCTTCAGTTTCACTCAAGCCAGTGACGATGGTGGTCAAGGCCGCCACGTCATTTGGTGCCGGAAGTTTTACCGCTGCGAAGAAAGGCCCGTTAACTCCAGGACCGAAACCACTCGACATTAAGTCATAGGCGATCCGCGAACTGCTTCCTTCCGGCTTGCCGGAGTCATCAGCGAACCCCTGCCGCAGGCTTAGTACTGGGATTGCTAACACCACGATGACAACAACCGCACCAATGGTGGTGAGCCAGGGCCGGCGCTGCAGGCCGTGGCCATACTGTGCCCAGCGCTTACCTTCTGGATGCACCTCGCCCGGCTTTTTACCCCAAGGCAATCGGATACCCAGTGCTTTGTTGCCGAGCAGGCTTAACAGTGCCGGTAGCATCCAAAGCGCCGACAACATCACCATCAGCACGGTCATGGCCGCGGCCACCGCTAGGCCGTCAAAGAAATTGATGCGTAACACAAAGAGCCCGAGCAAGGCGATAATCACGGTGCCACCCGCGAAGAGCACCGCACGGCCTGCGGTCTCAACCGACTCCAGTGCAGCGGCCTTGGGCTGATGCCCGGCTAAGACCGCTTGCCTGAATCTGTTCATCACGAACAACGCGTAGTCAATACCAACGCCTAGGCCGATCATCGCTGCCAAAGTCGGGGCGAATGTTGCTACGTCCAAGAAATTCGCAACCAGCAGTACCGCCATCTGGCCCATCGCCAGGCCTACAACGGCCACGAAAATTGGCATGCCGGCCGCAATCACCGAGCCAAACGCAATCAGCAAGATGATGATGGCCACCCCGATGCCAATACCCTCGCTCTTGGGGGGCTCTTGCGCGGCCCATTCAAGTGCTTGGCCATTTGCACCAACTTGAAGTTGGTCAGTATTCGCACCCTTAATCGCCGCTAGGAAGGCGGTAGCATCACCTGCTGAAATCACTCCCTCACCAAAAGTAACGCTGGAATAGGCGACGCTGCCGTCGGGGCTCACCGCTGACGATGCCGCCGCGAACGCAGCCCCCGCATCATTAATTGCTTGTTGTTCGTCTTCGGGGAGAACCTTCAGTTGGTCAGGGGTCATCCCCACCGGCGCCGCGGGGCAATTCGGCCCAAGGCCCGCACCTGTCGGCAGACTAACGCAGCTAACACTCCCCAAATCAGCGATCTGCTGCAGTACCGGTGTTATCTCACTAAGTACCAGTGGGTCGACCGCACCACCTGCCGAAGCCGATGAAAGAGCTGTGGGCGACCAAACTATGCGTGCCCCAGAGCCAGCACTTGCACCGCCATCGCCACCACTGCTCAATAGCTCCTGCGCTGCGGTTGACTCCGTCGCCGGGAGTGAGAAAGAGTCATTTAGCGCACCGCCAAGTTGGCTACCAAGCCCCACGATCGCACCAAGTGCAATAACCCAAGCAATGAGCGCTACAACCGGGCGCCGAATTGCCCATTTAGAAAGACCAGGCACGAAAAAAACACCCCAAATAAGTAGTTAGCAGGAATCACAGTTAAGCCCGCAATGGGCCATCAGCGCCAATTATGACGGCGTGACTTTATTCACAGTCAGCTATTGCCTCTTGGACAACAATTTGGGCCAGGTTCGCGGAATAGCCGCGTCGCATTAGTAGCCCCATCAGCCGCCGGGTGCGCGCCTTAGGGGCCAGGCGCTCGGTGGCACGTATTTTCGTGGCAATCAGGCTTCGGGCCCGCTCGTACTCATCGGCCTCGGTGATTAGGGCTAAGGCAGCTTCGGCGTTTTCGTCGCTGACCCCTTTTTGGCGTAACTCGTGCTTTAGCACTGATCTCGTACTGCCCTTGGTGCGCTGCCGAGATGTCACCCAAAGTTCGGCGAGTGCCGCATCATCGATAAGACCCACCTCGACATAGCGGTCCAGTACTTGCTCACGGATGGATTCTGGGATGCCCCCCGCCACCAGATCAGTTGCTAACTCGGAGCGGGTGCGCGGGGCATAATTTAGCTTGCGCAACACGATATTTCGGGCGTCCTGTTCTAAGTCTTGCTGTGAACGCTCCGGTGCGAGCGAGTCAATATCCGACTCGCTCGCCGACCTAGACCGGGAGGTGGGGGTCTTGGCTCTTCGCGTGATTTGGGGGCTACTCATTACTCCACATCAATTGGTTTTGCCGTTGCTTTCGCCGGAACTTTTGGTGCGGCCTCGGAAGTGCTCTCCATCTCCGGCAACGCCGAAGTTGGGATATCAGCCGGGGCATCAAGTTTGGCACCGATCCCCATTACCTCTTTGATTCGCTTTTCAATTTCGTTGGCGAGATCAGGATTGTCTTTCAAGAAAGTGCGAGCATTCTCTTTCCCTTGGCCTAGTTGATCACTCTCATAGGTAAACCACGCACCAGACTTCTTGACTATCCCTTGATCGACACCAACATCAATCAGTGAGCCTTCACGTGAAATACCTTCGCCGTACAAAATGTCAAACTCCGCCTGCTTAAAGGGTGGGGCCACCTTGTTCTTTACGACCTTGACCCGGGTGCGGTTACCAACAGCTTCGGTACCGCCCTTAAGGGTTTCGATGCGGCGTACATCAAGACGCACCGATGAATAGAACTTCAGGGCTTTACCACCGGTTGTGGTTTCGGGTGAACCAAACATCACGCCAATCTTTTCGCGCAATTGGTTGATGAAGATGCAGGTAGTGTTGGTATTACTGAGTGCACCCGCCATTTTGCGAAGTGCCTGACTCATCAAGCGTGCCTGTAGCCCAACATGGCTATCGCCCATCTCCCCTTCAATTTCAGCGCGCGGTACCAGCGCCGCAACCGAGTCGATCACGATTAGATCAAGGGCACCTGATCGCACCAAGGTGTCGGTGATTTCGAGGGCTTGTTCACCAGTATCGGGTTGAGAGACGTACAAACTGTCGAGGTCGATACCCAAGCGCGAGGCATAATCTGGATCTAGGGCGTGCTCGGCATCGATGAAAGCTGCGAGCCCCCCGGCCGCCTGCACGTTCGCGATGGCATGCAGGGCCAACGTGGTTTTACCTGAAGACTCTGGGCCGTAGATCTCCACGATCCTGCCACGGGGTAAACCGCCGATCCCCAGGGCAACATCAAGGGCGATAGAGCCGGTCGGGATGACATCAATCGGAATTCGGCCTTCTTCGCCCAAGCGCATCACCGAGCCTTTGCCGAATTGGCGTTCAATTTGGGCGAGGGCGGCATCCAGAGCCTTCTCGCGGTCACCAGCTGTACTGGCCATTGGTGGTTCTCCCTGTCTTGTCGGTGGTCAATTACTTGGTGGTCATGTTCGCTAGAACACGAAAGGTATGCCGACCCTCTGACACTCGGGGGCCGGCAGCAATCGCCTTCGTGGCCGATGTGGATGAAGGCCCACCTCGCGTC
>CAMBQX010000163.1 GCA_945870085.1 Bifidobacterium breve
GATGGCGTTCGCGCCCGACATCAACGGGGTATGAAGCACCGTTGAGACTTTGGAGACAACTTCAAACCCGACGAAAATACTCAGGATGAAGATGGTGAGGAGTGCAACGCCATCCATGCTTATGAACCTCCACCGAGCGCATCTAGCGCCGCTTGATTGCGGACTACTCCGTCAATGACGACGGCGCATCCGGCTAAAACTTCATCTTCTGGGTCAACAACGACTGCGCCCTCATTTACCGTCAGGGTGAGCAGCGACATGATGTTCATCGAGTAAAGTTGCGAGGCATGCACCGGCATCTCGCTGGCCACATCCTTGGCACCCCAAACCAAGACTTCACCGAACTTGATTTCTTCGCCCGGCATCGAGCCTTCGACGTTACCGCCGGTCTCACTAGCTAGGTCAACTACTACCGAACCTGGCTTCATGCCTTCGACCATCGCCCGGGTGACTAGCAACGGTGCCTGACGGCCCGGTACCGCCGCTGTCGTTATCAGCACATCGGCCGCTGCTACGAATGGGGCAAGAAGATCTCGCTGGCGATCGGCGCGATCCTCGGTCATTTCACGGGCGTAACCTCCGGAGCCTTCAAGGGCTTCAAGATCTAGCGTGACGAAAGTTGCGCCCATCGATTTGACTTCATCGGCACTCGCCGGGCGCACGTCATAGGCAGAAACTTTTGCCCCGAGGCGTTTAGCGGTGGCAATGGCCTGCAGCCCGGCGACGCCAGCACCCAGCACCAATACCTTTGCGGGTTGAATCGTGCCGGCCGCCGTCATGAACAGCGGAAAGAATGAGGGCAACCGATCTGCTCCCACAAGGGCCGCACGGTATCCGGTGACAAGTGCTTGCGAACTTAATGCATCCATTGACTGTGCCCGCGAGATGCGCGGCAACACATCGAATGAAAGTCCGGTCGCACCAGCGTCGCGCAACCCGCGAATTGTCTCAATATCGCCAACGGGTGAAAGGAATGAAACGGTGACGGTGCCTTTGCGCAGCCTCGATGCCCGAGGGTAGTCAAGGGGGCGCACGCTCGCGATTACATCTGCACTTTCGAATGCGCCCGCGAGATGATCGTCATCAATTACGGTCGCACCCGCTGCTCGATAGGCATCGTCACTCGCAAAGGCATGACGCCCGGCACCACTTTGAACATGGACTTCGAAGCCCAATGCGGTGAACTTGGCTACTACCTGCGGGACGATGGCTACCCGTTGCTCACCGGGCCTGGTCTCACTCGGTACAAGGATTCTCACGAGCGCCACCCTAGGGGTACTCGCACCGCAGTGCCTCTGCGGACTCCTCAATTCCAGCCCAAATGCCCTGTGACACGTGACTCACAACCCAACGCCTACCCGCGTTTAGTGGAGGTGGGCCTAGCTTTTGCGCAGCAAAGTGCTGAGGTAACCATCAAAAATATCGGCAACTTCGCGCCCACCGGCCGTACGGATGCGGTGGACCGGTAGGCCGGTTCCCTCCGCCTGCTGCACGGCGATGCGCTCGGGGATGACCGGCTTCATTAGCGTCACGCGGCCGTAGATATCGGTCAATTCTTGCCTTCGGTATTCATGCTCCTCGGCGGTCGAGCGCACCCGGTTGACCACGATGCCGGCCAACTTCAACTGTGGATTAACGGACTTGCGGATCTCATCGACTTCGGCAATCGCCCGCGCAACACCTTGTGAGCCGAAGAATGTTGGGGTGGTGACAATAAGCGTGAAATCCGAGGCCGCCAATGCTTCACGCGTTAGCGCGCCTAAAGACGGCGGGCAATCAATGAGGGTGAGGTCGTAGCCCGACAGATGTGAAAGCGCGCGTGCCAACTTGGGGCGCAAGGTGCCACCGCTCCAGGAGTCGAAACGAATGACATTTGGGTGGCTTGGCAGCACATCTACTTCACCGGGGGCTAGCTCCCAGTCGCATGCGGTCAAGGCAGCTTCGACGGTCTCTCGGGTTGGGTGGGCCAGTACCTCGGCGACCGTGGTCTTGTGGGCGTGGGTGGAAAGTAAGGAGGTGGCATTGCCCTGGGGGTCTAGATCGACGACTAAAGTCGCCAACCCGCGCACGGTGGCAGCACTTGCCAGCCCTAGCACGACGGATGTTTTACCTACGCCGCCCTTGAGAGCGATCACACTGATAGTTGGCATGGGGATAAGTGTGCCGTGCTGCCCGGCCGGGGACAACTTAAACCCCGTTATCAGGTGATTACAGTGGACCCAACCCCCGAAAACTGCTCTCAGGAGACACATGCGCCACAAAAGTCACAATTACTGGTCAAGAGCCCGCATCGCTGGGGCTGCCCCGCTCACTATCGGCCTGCTGGCCCCTGCGGTCTTGGCAATCGGGTTGGCGGCCCCGGCCCAAGCCGCCACGCCGGCAATCGGTGAGTGCTACAACTACCCGATCACGGTGCGCGATGAGGTTTCATCCGCGGCCGGTGCCGTCTCCTGCACTAGCGCGCATACCGCTGAGACTTACTGGACGGGCAGCCTCAAGCCCACCTTCGGCCCACCGTCGAAAGCCACCCCCGGCGCCCGGCTCGCAGCCACCACGGCTTGCAACACCGAGACACTTAATGCGTACGTCGCGATGCCCGGTCGTACGCTGCCTAGCCGTTGGCTGTCGTTCGCAATTTTCCCAACCGACACCCAATGGTCAGCTGGTGAACGCTGGGTGCGTTGTGATGCAGTATTCAAGACCGGATTGAAGCTAACCAATCTCACTTCCAAGGCGGCCGACTTTGTGGTCGCCACCGGTATCGATTACTCCAACTTCTGCACGCCATCACAACCTAACGGTCGCAACACTGAGAGCTACCCTTGCACTGATCCAAAAAAGAATTGGATCATGGTTGCCGCACGCGACCTCGGTGGCCCGGGAACGAAATTCCCCGGCACCAGTAACGTCGAAAAACGCACGCGGGCCATTTGTTCGAAAATTGCTAAGCGCTACAACGGTGCTTCCAAGTTCCCGAGTTGGTGGGCGATTTGGCCTACCGATCGCGGATGGAAGGAAGGCCGCCGCGAGGCCCAATGCCTGGTGCCGCTCGCGCAATACAACAAGGAAGTGGCCCCGGTCCTCCCAGCGGGATAAGGCGGGAAACCACCTTGCAGATCGGCATAGGCGGCGAAGACTTTGCTGGGCGCGCGCGTTTTAGTCGTGTAATCGATCTTTTTGGCCGGTTTCACGACAAAAACGTGCGCACCCACGAAATGTCCGATGGAACTGCTAATCGATGACGGTACGCCGCGGGCCAATCCCCCACACGGCGTAATTCCACATCCAGTCGGCCATAACACTCACGCGGTTTCGTCCACCCGCGAGATAAGCAACATGCAGCGCCAACCAAGCCAGCCAAGCCGGCGTCCCGTGCATCCTCATCCCGCCAGGCATCTCTACGACCGCGCGCCGGCGCCCGATGGTTGCCATTTGACCTTTGTCTTTGTAAACGAAGTCGGTAAAGGGTTGGCCAGCAAGTCGGGCGGATATCTGCTTTGCAACATGGCGTCCCATCTGCAGCGCAACCGGAGCAACCATCGGCAGTGGCCTGCCATCGACCCCATCTAAGCTCGCCGTGTCTCCAATAACCCAGAGGCCTTCGGATAATTCGAGGGTTGCTGGCACCCGCAGTCGGTTTGCACGATCGGAAACACCTAGGGCCGTCCAGGCTTCTGGGGCAGAAACTCCAGCGGCCCAAATCATCGTGCCGGCCGGCAATACTTCACCGGATTTCAAGTGGACATCAGATTCATACATGCGGTCGACTGCTGCATCGACTAAGACCACCGCGCCAATTTCTTCTAACTCAGATTTCGCATGGGCACTGGACTTCTCGGTGAATGACGGGAGTAACCTCGGCCCAGCTTCAACCAAGGTCACGTGGGCAAACTCCGCCACCCGCGGGAACTCATGCTTCATGCTGCGCTGCAATTCGGCTACCGCGCCGGTAATTTCAACCCCGGTAGGGCCACCACCTACGACAACTACTCGTAGTGCTTCCTTCGGTTTTAAGCCGACGTCGACATCCTCATAAGTAATGAGCAAGCGGCGGCGGATTTCACGGGCCTCTTGAATTGACTTCATCTGCAGGGCGTTCTCAGCAACCCCGGGCACCCCGAAGGTGGCACCCACGCTTCCGGTGGCCAGCACCAACTCATCCCAGTTGATCACGGTCGCATCAGCCAAAC
>CAMBQX010000164.1 GCA_945870085.1 Bifidobacterium breve
ACTTGGGTGGGTTCCTACTTTTGTTTTCACGCTCAAAGTTTCACAAATGATCTGATATTTCACGACACCCTGATAGCGTTCTGGGATGCGCACCCGAATCGCGGCCATGACCGCTACCCCACTGCTCACCCTGGCTCTAGCCACTTCAGTTTTTGCCGCCACCACTTTATTGGCCCCCGCCGCCATGGCCGCCAACACGACAACTATCACCTTCAACGTGGTCGGCTGCGACGGTTGCACCATCCAGCCCGCGCAGTGGCTCAAAGGTAAATCGGGTGCGCCCTACGAGGGGAAAACCGTCACGGTAGTTAACGGTGTTGCGACCGCGACTGTGCCAACTTCAAAAACCAAAGGAATGAGCTTTAACTTCACCGCGCCTTGGGCCGTCAATCAAAATGCGTTGCAGAACATCGTCATTCAATACAAAGGTGTCCCCGCCGGGACCCAGCCCACGCGAGCGGAGGCACTTGATTCAACGAAAGCATCGGGTTGCTGGGCCGGTGCCAAATCTGGGAATGTCACGATCCAGATAAATGTTGGCCGAGTAACCATGGAAGGCTTTCCGGCAAGTGTAGGTAAGGGGCCGTACCCATTGGTGTATGTCGTACCACCCATAGCAAGCCAAAAGGTATTTCAACCGACATACAAGGGCACGATCGGCAATCAGCAAGGCGCCTTGCCCTGTGAGGCTAGCTAACCACTTCAATTCGGTTTAGGATTCTTTGATGGCAGACACAGAACTAGTAGTACTGCTTTACCCTGACGGAAAAGTGGCGGGCAGCCTGGATAAGTCACTCGTCCACCACAGCGAAACTCCACTGCACCTCGCGTTCTCCTGCTACGTCTTTGACACTGATAACCGGATGCTGATGAGCCAGCGCGCGCTATCGAAGTTAACGTTCCCCGGGCTTTGGACTAATTCAGTCTGCGGGCACCCGCTGCCCGGTGAAACCGTCGAGGCGGCGGCTGCGCGGCGCTGCAAAGACGAACTCGGCCTAGAACTCACCGAGCTGCGGATTATCCTGCCAACATTTGCATACCGGGCCGAAATGAATGGGCTCGTCGAAAATGAAATGTGCCCGGTATTGATGGCAGTAGTCGCGCCGGGTGCTCCTATTTCACCCGACCCAACCGAGGTCGAGGACTCGAAATGGCTGCACTGGGCCGAGGTCGTGCGCGATGCCAAGAGCGGTACCTCGGCCTTTTCCCCTTGGTGTCTTATGCAAATTGACTTGTTAAGCCAACTCGGGCCTGAGCCAGGCGGCTGGCCGACGGGCGCTGTTGAGTTACTACCTGCGGCCCTGCCAAAAAGTAAGCCGCGAACGTAAAAGCGAAGTGGGGTCGGCACTGCAAACTAACCGCCAGGAAATGACCACCTTTGCGTGAACGCGCCGTGCCTATACTGACTAAATGCTGCCCAAGGGGTTGAAGTCTGCAACAGCCCTTGTTTGTCTAATTGCGCTACTCACTTTGGCAGGTTGCACGGCCGCTACATTGGATTCACAGTCGAATACGGCGGCTCCCGTGGGGCAGTTGACGCAAGAGAGTGATCGCTCTTCGATGATCGTCCCGGCGCTTTGGGCAGCCAGGCAATCAGATGGTGCAATGATTGGCGGGCTTGAGCTTGCAGGCATAGCTGTCACAACTAGTGGCCCACCAGGATTCACTATCGATTTAACTGACATCGATGCTGATGGTGCTGGGGCCGCCTGGCGGGCAGCAACCAGTTCGGCGGCCGTCGTCGCCACTATGTTCAGCGGCACCGACCCAACCAAAGTAAACCTAAACTTTTCCATCACCGGCCCAATTGACGGGCCTTCCGCGGGTGGAATCCTAAGTGTGGCACTGCTTGCAGCACTGCGCGGCCAATCAATGCTGCCTAGAGTAACAATGACAGGCACCATCACCCCCGACGGTTCGATTGGGCAAGTAGGCGGCGTGCCAACCAAAATTGAATCGGCTGCAGCCGCTGGCTATCAGACTGTGGTCATCCCTCTAGTTAATGTGAAGGGTTCGACTCGAGACGGTGGCGAGATTGACTGCGTTGAATTTGGAGCCAAACTTGGAGTCAAAGTCGTCCCGGTGCAAACACTTGCTGAAGCTTTCGAAGTGCTTACCGGCCACAGTTTTTTTCCAGTCTCCACGGGGGTTTATTCGGCACCGCCTCTAACACTAGAAATGAACAATGCAATGTCGGTAGCGATGACGCAGCGGCTCACAAGAGCAATTGCTACCGCACCAGCGGGGTTGGCACCGACTGAAAAAAGGTTTCTAGCTGACGCCTTAAGCGTCGCCAGCAATGCCATCGCCGCTGGTGAGTTTGCCAAGGCGTACGGGGTAAGTGCTTTTGCTCTTCTTCGGGTGACTCGCGCAATCGGTGCAGCCAGTACACAGACCGTTATTGATTCCCGGGGCCGTGTAGCTGCCGAGACACAGTTGCGTACTGACATCAAAAAATCTTTGACTACAGCAGAGGAATTACTAAAAAAGACCTCCGCGTTGCCCGGCCTACCCTATGAACAGCAGCTATCCGCGCCAAGTGCTCTGGGATGGGTTACGTACGCGATCGCGATCTATAGAGGCCTGATTTCCGAACTCGACAACGACACCCCAGAGTCCGCGCTTGTTGAGGCTGGAAGAATTCTCGCTGAACAGCGGCTCAATGTTGACGTCATGTTTCAAGATGCGATGGCGTCCGTACTATCGATGCCGTCAACGGTCGACGTACCGGCCGAAAACTCGGTGAGTTTTCTGTCGAACTATACGAACTTCCTGATCAGATCCGGACAAGCCAATGAGGAATACCTAAAGTCTCTAACGGGTCGTGACGTACCTGTCAGTGGTTCATTAACAGCGGGTGGAATAAGCGCAGCGGTGCATGAGCTGCGCAAGATAGTTGACGCTATTCCTCCCCAAGCTCAAACCAGCCAAGAGGAAGTCGCCCAATCCGCATACGCTCTGAGTTACTACGTTTTGACGAGTACGCTGGTCGCTAATAGTACGACCTATGGGGCATACGACGATGGCACAGAAAATGATCTGCAAACTCTTCGGAACCAAGCAGCTTTGGACAGTGCGGTTGACTCTGGTCAGGAAACCGTAAACGCCTTCGCCGCGCGGCTCGCCGAATCCGGCATTGAAGCTAGCTATCCATTTTGGTCTGCCGCCTGGGGTGCGGCGGTAGCCCGTGAATATCGAGGCACCGAATATTCGGCTGACGCAGGCACCATTGGGCTCAATGAGTTGTGGTATGACGCACCAAATGTTTTCATGTTGAATGCTGGAGGCGGGTTACGCGTCGCATCTTCATAGCCTCGGCCAGCCAACCGCTAGGCTATTTGCATGACAAAGGGAACCGTAGGTATCTGGGGCACTGGCAATTGGCTGGATCCTGCTCGCCGAACAGAGGCGTGCGAGGTGGCAGCGGAGATAGAAGATCTCGGTTACGAAAGCCTCTGGCTCTCCGCGGGTTTTGGAGTCGGGATTCCAAGTGTGTTCGGTGATCTCTTGGCAGCGACAAAGCACATGACAGTAGCCAGCGGCATTTTAAGTATTTGGCACTCCACCGCCGCCGATACGACCAGCGCCTTCAACTCCCTAGAAGAGCTGCACCCTGGCCGATTCTTATTGGGATTGGGCGCCAGCCACGGCCGCATCGTTGAGGCTTTAAATCAAATCTATGAGCGCCCATTTAGCCGCATGGTCAACTACCTAGATGAGCTAGATGTGCAGCAACCGTCGGTGCCACATGACCGGCTTGTGCTGGCGGCACTCGGCCCGCGAATGCTGAAATTGGCTTCCGAGCGTTCCTCGGGTGCGCACCCGTATTTCGTACCTGTTGAGTACACCGCTTTTGCCCGCGAGGTGATGGGCTCGAATGCGCAGTTGATACCTGAGCAAGGAGTGGTGCTCGAGACGGATCCGCAATTGGCTCGAGCGATTGCTCGAAATCACATGGAGCTCTATCTACAGCTGCCCAACTACACCAATAACTTGATCCGCCTTGGGTTTAGTGATGATGACTTCCGCGATGGCGGCAGTGACCGCTTAGTTGACGCCATAGTCGCTTGGGGTGATGTCGACGCAATAGCCGAGCGGGTTGCCGCCCAGCTCGCGGCGGGCGCAGATTCGGTCTGCGTGCAGGTATTGAACGGTGACTCATCCGAATTTCCACG
>CAMBQX010000165.1 GCA_945870085.1 Bifidobacterium breve
CCGCTACAGGTAGCTTGGCCTGACAAGGCCGCCAGCGCTGAAGGAGAACTATGAAAATCGCAGTCGTTGGCGGGGGTCCGGGTGGCCTGTATTTCGCGAGTTTGGTGAAGCAGTTCGAACCCGGATACGAGATCACGGTGTGGGAGCGCAACGCCCCTTTGGATACTTTTGGTTTCGGCGTGGTCTTCAGTGATCAAACTTTATCGGGCATCCGAGTCTCAGATCCGTCAATCTACGAGGAAATGTCTAAAGAGTTCGCGTATTGGGATGACATCGATATTCATTATCGCGATGAAGTCTTAACAAGCGGCGGTCACGGATTTGCGGCTATGAGTCGTACTAACCTGCTCGCGATTTTGCAGCGCCGCGCAATCGCCAATGGCGTGAACGTCCTCTTCAATACCCAAGCTCCCCCTATCAAAGAGTTGATGGCCGACTACGACCTAGTGCTTGCCAGCGACGGCATCAATAGCGCGACTCGTGAAACCTTTAAAGAGGAGTTCGGAACAACTGTCGACTTCCGCAAGTGCAAGTTTATCTGGCTTGGAACTCCGGTGGTCTATGAGGCTTTCAAGTTCTTCATCGTCGATACGCCGTGGGGGACGATGCAGGCTCATGCCTACCCGATGGATTCTCACAGCAGCACTTTTATCGTTGAGATGCATGAAGATATTTGGCGCCGAGCTGGATTCGAAGAAATGGCAGATGCGGCCGCGGATCTGCCCATTGGGAAAAGCGATGAGCCATCAATTGCTCGAGTCGAAGAGATATTCAAGGATTACCTAGGGGGCCAGCCACTGCTTACCAATAATAGCCGCTGGGTGAATTTCCGTGCCTTCCGAAATGCCACCTGGGCTCATGAGAATCTCGTTATCTTGGGAGACGCCGCACACACCGCACACTTCGCGATCGGCTCGGGCACCAAGTTGGCGATGGAAGGTTCAATCTCACTGGCCGCCTGCTTACTCGAACACCGCGATGTAGCCAAGGCCCTCGCTGCCTATGATCAGGAGCGCCGCCCCGTGGTTGAGAGCACCCAGCGATCAGCGCAAGCTGCGCTTGAGTGGTTCGAGGAGATAACCCAATACGTGGATCAGGATCCGATCCAATTTGCATTTAATCTCTTGACCCGCTCACGCCGGATCACTTATGGCAATCTGCGCGAGCGTGATCCGCAGTTCATGGAGCGAGTTGATGTTTGGTTTCTGCAAAATCAGATTGCCGAAGGTAGAGTCCCCGCTGACACCACGCCCAGACCGCCGATGTTCATGCCATTTCGAATGCGCGGCTTGGAGCTCCCCAACCGGGTGGTGGTTTCGGCAATGGATATGTATTCAGCCGAAAACGGTGTGCCCGGAGAGTTCCACTTGGTGCATTTAGGTGCACGGGCACTGGGGGGCGCCGGCTTGGTGATGACCGAAATGGTTTGCACCTCGGCCGATGGCCGCATCACACCCGGATGCGGTGGCCTTTGGACCGACGAGCAAACCCGGGCTTGGGCGAAGATCGTCGATTTCGTACACACCACCCCTTCGAAGATCGGGGTGCAGCTTGGGCATGCGGGCCGAAAGGGCTCTACCAAACTCATGTGGGATGGCATCGACCAACCACTGCCGAACGGTAATTGGCTGCTAATTGCGCCATCCCCCCTGCCGTATCAGTCGATAAATCAGGTGCCACGTGAAATGACCCGGGCCGACATGGATGCCGTGAAGGCCGAATTTGTGGAAGCCACCGAGCGGGCCGCGGCCGCCGGCTTTGATCTACTTGAGCTGCATGCCGCCCATGGGTATCTACTCTCCAGTTTCTTGACCCCAATAAGCAATCAGCGCACCGACGAGTACGGCGGGAGCGTTGAAAACCGGTTGCGCTTCCCGCTCGAGGTCTTTGATGCGGTGCGGGCGTCCTGGCCGACTGACCGCCCGATGAGTGTGCGCGTCTCGGCAACAGACTGGGTTGATGAGGGCCTAAGTGGCGAGGACTCAATTGAGATCGCACGCGCCTTCGCCGAGCACGGTGCGGACATCATCGATGTCTCAACCGGGCAGACCGCAGCCAATGCACGCCCTGCATACGGCCGCACCTATCAGACTCCATTCGCTGATCGAATTCGCAATATCTCCAAAGTGGCAACGATGGCCGTCGGTTCGATTAGCAGTTGGGATGACATCAACACCATCATCGCCGCGGGTCGCGCTGACTTATGCGCACTTGGCCGCCCGCATCTGTATGACCCCGCTTGGACCCTGCACTCGGCTGCTGATCAGGAGTACCGGATGCCGTGGCCCAAGCAATATTTGGCAGGCAGGCGCAAGCCACCGGCTGGTCGTACCGAAGATCCAAAGCCGCGCCTTACTTTGGTGGCAAAGGAAGCTATCGCCGAGCGGCCCCGGCGGTGGTTGGTCAACTGATTGGGGTTGGTAATTAACAACGGTGCTTGCCCTATTGGATGCGAGCCGCGGCGACGTCGGTGTGACTGAAATCCAAACCTACGTATAGCAATGGCTCAGTGTTGGCTTTTGCCAGCGCGTATGAAAAGCAGTCGCCAAAGTTGAGTTGTGCCAGGTGTCCGCTTCCTTTACCAAAATCTCGATATGCATCGCGAGCTATGCGCGCCTGCTCAACTGTGACCGGAACTATTTCGACGCCTGCGACCTGAAGGAACTCGTCCAGGGAACGCGAAAGCACCGGGTCTTTCCGCGAATCCAACACCACACCTGACTCGAGATAGTTTGCGGCAGATATGCGCGGGTTTTGTGAATCGGCGATTATCTGAATTAGTTCCTCTGCGTCTTTTTCGCCAATTAATGCACTCACTAGGGCTGAAGAGTCGATTATCAAAGTGGGAGCCCTCGCGCGTCGTATAGGCCATCGGCGACGTCGTGTAGATTAAGCCCGCTGGTGGCCCGCATCCGTGCCGTCGCTCGCGCAGAGATGGCCCGTAGCCGCTCAACTTTGGCTACCGGCTGACTACCAGTTTTGCGAATTGCGATGTACTCTTTTAATGCCAAGGTGACGGCACTGGTTACGGTGGTGTGCAAGAGCGCGGCCAACTCCCGGGCCAACTCATGGGTTTCGGGGTTTTTAATGTTGAGGGACATGGAACCATTCTACCATGGTAGAAAATCTGGTACTAATGGTAGAAATCTGCCTGTGGGGATCGGTTGATTTCAGCGGTAGGGCGTGAAATCCGGTGGCCGCTTCTCGTTGAAGGCGGCGCCACCCTCCTTGGCTTCATCGGTATCGACAAAGAGATCAAGCACATCAAATGCGAGTGACTGGAGTCCGACGAGGTGGTCAGTGTCCGCATTGAAACTGTGCTTAAGAGTCTTGATCGCGGTGGGGGATAGGTCCCGAACCTTGCGGCCCCAGGAAAGCGCGAGCGGCATCAGCTCAGCTGGCTCGACAACTCGGTTGACCAAGCCCCATCGCTCGGCGGTGGCGGCGTCGTATTGTTCGCAGAAAAACCAGATCTCGCGGGCGCGTTTTTCGCCTACTACCCGGGCCAGATAGGCGGTGCCGAAGCCGGCATCGAAGCTACCGACACGTGGGCCCACTTGGCCGAATTTCGCGGTACTTGCGGCTAACGACACGTCGCAGAGCACATGCAGGACATGGCCACCACCGATTGCAAACCCATTGACGGCCGCGATTACCGGCTTGGGTACCTCACGGATTAACCGGTGCAGTCGATCGATTTCAAACATCCCCATTTCGGTTTCGCCGTAGCCTCCGGTCTCTGCGCGTTCCTTTTGGTCACCGCCACTGCAAAATGCTTTTGGGCCAGCGCCGGTCAAGATGATGGCGCCCACGGATTTATCAACCCAGGCGTAGCGAAAGGCGTAGATGAGTTCATCAACGGTTCGACCTCGTAGCGCGTTGTAGCGATCGGGTCGGTTAATGGTGATGACGGCAACCCCATCGGTAGTTGCATAAGTGATATCTGTGAACTCATCAAGCTTTATCATCAAACCTCCACGAGTACTGCGATGCCGAGCCCGACTCCGATACATGCTGTTGCAATGCCCAAACCGCCCCCGCGCCGCTGAAGTTCACGGCAGGTATCGACAACTACGCGCGCCGCGGAGGCCCCAACCGGATGGCCGATGGCGATGGCGCC
>CAMBQX010000166.1 GCA_945870085.1 Bifidobacterium breve
TGCGCTCGGTGGAGGTTCATAAGCATGGATGGCGTTGCACTCCTCACCATCTTCATCCTGAGTATTTTCGTCGGGTTTGAAGTTGTCTCCAAAGTCTCAACGGTGCTTCATACCCCGTTGATGTCGGGCGCGAACGCCATCCACGGCATAGTGTTGATCGGTGCAATTACCGTGACCGGTTCGGCAACCAACCCCCTTGAGATCACGTTGGGTGTGATTGCCATCCTGCTCGGTGCAATCAACCTCGTAGGTGGTTTCGTTGTCACCGACCGCATGCTGGAGATGTTCAAGCCGAAGAAACCAGTTGCCCGATCCGATGATGGTGGTGCCGCATGACACCGACGTGGGTGCAGTTGGCGAACCTACTCGCAGCAGTGCTGTTCATTTTTGCGCTCAAGGGGTTGTCTTCACCGAAGAGTGCGCGCAACGGAAACCTGCTGGGCGCAGCAGGTGCTGTGCTGGCAACCGCGGTGCTTTTCGTTAGCGGTATCCCGCTGTCGAACATCTTGTTAATCCTCGCTGCGGTGCTCATCGGTAGTGCAATTGGCTGGATCTCGGCCCACAAGGTGCAGATGACGCAAATGCCGCAACTGGTGGCGCTGTTCAATGGTGTCGGCGGCGGCGCGGCGGCCCTTGTTGCTGTTATTGAGTATCTCGAAGTTGGCGGCGAGAACAAGATTTCACTGGCCGCGACCGTTTTCACGGTTGTCATTGGCTCGGTCTCGTTTAGTGGATCGATCATCACCTTCTTGAAGTTGCAAGAACTGATGACCTCACGCCCGGTGATTATTCCCGCCGGTAAGTGGGTGACGATGCTCGTGGCAGCGCTAACCGTCGTAGGTGCCGTGTGGTTGGTCATCAGCCCTCAGGTCTGGTTGCTCGTTGCCCTGCTCGTGCTCTCGCTGATCTTCGGCATGCTCTTCGTGCTACCTGTCGGTGGCGCCGATGTGCCAATCGTGATCTCACTGCTGAACGCATTCACCGGATTGTCGGTTGCGGCATCCGGGTACGTGCTCAATAACGTCCTGTTGATCATCGCCGGCACCCTGGTGGGCGCCTCGGGCACCCTCCTGACCAAGGAAATGGCGAAGGCCATGGGCCGCCCAATCACCTCGACCCTCTTTGGTGCATTCAGCGGCACCACCGCCGGCAACACGTCTACCGGTGGTGACCGTCCGGTGCGCTCTGGTGGGCCAAATGACGTCGCGATCATGCTGGGCTTTGCCAACAAGGTGATTTTGGTACCCGGTTACGGATTAGCCGTGGCTCAGGCCCAGGGCACCTTACGTGAACTTGCTGATCTACTTACCGAGCGCGGAGTCGAAGTCGATTACGCGATCCACCCGGTTGCCGGTCGCATGCCGGGGCATATGAACGTGCTTCTCGCTGAAGCCAGCGTGCCATATGAGCAACTAAAAGAAATGGATGACATCAACCCGGAGTTCGCAACAACCGATGTCGTTCTCGTTGTCGGTGCAAATGACGTAGTAAACCCCGCCGCGCGTACCGATAAGTCAGCACCGATCTACGGAATGCCGATCCTGAACGTGGATCAAGCCCAGCAGGTGGTGTTCTTGAAGAGATCGATGCGCCCGGGCTTCGCGGGTATTGAGAATGAGATTCTCTATGACCAAAAGACGATGCTGCTGTTTGGCGATGCCAAGGATTCATTGAACAAGGTGGTATCGGCCCTTAAAAACCTTTGATTTAATCGTTCAGTGCCGGCTGCCGGGCCTAGCTGGTGGTGACGTTGTTGTTAGACGACGCCGTAGAGGCGATCACCGGCATCACCTAGGCCGGGCACGATGTAGCCCTTCTCATTCAGGTGTGAATCTAGGGCGGCGGTTACCACCGTGACTTCGACATCACGATCGTTGTAAGCGTCCTCAAGGCGTTTGACGCCTTCGGGTGCGGCGAGCAAACAAATGGCAGTGATATCGCGTGCACCGCGCTCCAGCAGCAGATCAATGGCGGCGATCAAGGTGCCACCGGTTGCGAGCATTGGGTCAAGGACGAAGACCTGTCGGTTGGCGAGGTTATGCGGCAGGCGATCAGCGTAGGTGGTGGCGATCAGTGAATCCTCGTCGCGAACCATGCCAAGGAAGCCAACTTCGGCGGTCGGCATCAATTTGACCATGCCATTTAGCATGCCCAGGCCGGCGCGCAGGATCGGCACGACTAGGGGCCGCGGGTCAGCCATCTCAACGCCCATGCAGTCGGCTACCGGAGTAGTGATGGCAACCGGCTGAATACGCAAGGTCTCGGTGGCTTCATAGGCCAATAGGGTGACCAACTCTTCGGCCAATAGTCGAAATGTCGCCGAGGATGTCTCAGTCCGGCGCAGCCTGGTGAGCTTGTGGGCCACGAGGGGATGGTCGATCACGAGGGTGCGCATAGCGCCGAGAGTAGTGGTCGGCCGGAGCTGAAGATACCCGGCGTGCCACCATCTACCTATGGGATCGCAGGAGATGGACGCTAACGCGATTGACTTTGCGGTCGCGGTATGGCACGAGGAGGGCCAGTGGATGGCTTCTTCCTTGCCGCCGCGGGTCGCTACGTCGATGGATGACCTCATCTCAACCCTGCGGCAACTACCGGGCGAAGGCGGAGTTTTTGGTTTGATTGGCGTGGTTGATGAATACTTCATCGTGGTGCGCCAAGCCGCCGGCTCCTCGCGCGCGATGATCAGCGATGGTGCGGCAATTTTGGATTGGGCGTTAGCCGAAGAAGCAGCCGATGTGATTGGGCTCGATATTGACGATGATGATCTTGAGGATTTCGAGCCGGTTGGTGACATGAGCATCTTCGCTGACTTCGGCCTTGGCGCAGATGAGTTAGGTCTGCTCTGTCGTGATGAGGATCTTTATCCTGATCAGCAGATAAAGGCGATCGCCAAGCGACTCGGATTCAGCGAGCAATTGAAATCAGTACTGCGCGCGAACTAATGCACGTTCAACAATTCGATCTCGACATGATGCAAGTGGCACTTGCCTGCGCGAACGAAGCGGGTGCGGCCGGTGATATACCAATTGGCGCAGTGGTCGTAGATGCGTCCGGGAGCATCATCGCAAAAGGTCATAACAGTCGCGAAGCTTTGAACGACCCAACGGCCCACGCCGAAATACTGGCGTTGCGAGCGGCAGCACATGAACTCGGAAGTTGGCGCCTGACCGGTTGCACCTTGGTGGTGACCTTGGAGCCGTGCCCGATGTGCGCGGGGGCGGTGGTGATGTCGCGGGTGGCTCGACTGGTTTTCGGGGCCTGGAACTTGGAGTACGGAGCCGCCGGATCCAACTGGGATTTAGTGCGAGATCGGCGACTAAATCACCGACCCGAGGTGCTTGGTGGGGTAATGGCCGAGGAATGTGGCACGCTAGTGCGAGGGTTCTTAGCCCCTCACCGTATGCAGCAGGAGGCCTGATGAGCTATCGAGAGAGCTCTATAACTAGGCGCCCGACACCGCGGCGCCGGATGCGGATCTGGCGTTTATTAATTTTCATCTTGGTTGGCATCGTCGTGCTTTTCGCCATCGGGTTTGGAGTTTCGCTGATCTTCCGCGGCGGTGGCACTCCGCAGGCTGATCCATCGCAAAGTTCGATCTCCGAGCCGCTGCCGTGCGAGACCACAATGGTGAACCCGGCCGAATTACTGCCAATCAGCAGTAAAGTCCGAGTTTCGGTGTACAACTCAACAAATAAAATCGGGTTAGCGGGCGACACCGCCAAAGTCCTCAAAGCCCGCGGGTTCATCATCCAAGAGGTTGGCAACGACCCGATGAGCAAGAACGTTCAAGGGGTGGCTGAAATCCGTTACGGCCCCAAAGGCGCTAGCCGAGCCCAACTAATTGCATTCCATTTCCCAGATGCTGTTCTCGTTCAAGACAATCGCACGGGAAAAATTGTTGACGTAGCTATAGGTGCTGCCTTTACTGAACTGGAGGGCGAAGCTCAGATCGCAGCCGCGATGGCATCACCATCACCATCAACCTCCGGTCCCGGTTGCGCGAGCGCTGAGCCGGCACCCGCCCAAGAGGCGGCAAGTGAGTCGCCCACTGAGATCTCACCATCGCCCAGCGC
>CAMBQX010000167.1 GCA_945870085.1 Bifidobacterium breve
CTGGCGCAACTAACAGACCGCGGCTACGAAATTGTCGCCGCGAACCGACAGCGACTACCTGGTTCGACGCCAGCATGCGATATCTCTAGCCGCTGACAGGTAAGGTCTGCCAACGTGGCTGTCCTAATAACCGGGTCCATCGCGACCGATCATTTAATGACTTTCCCGGGTCGGTTTGCCGATTCGCTCGTCGCCGACAAGCTCGACAAGATTTCGTTGTCTTTCTTAGTCGAGGCACTTGAGATTCGCCGCGGGGGAGTGGCAGCCAATATCGCATTCGGCATGGGCTGCCTCGGCTTAAAACCTGTGCTAGTTGGGGCGGTCGGCTCCGATTTCAGTGATTACGGTTCCTGGCTGCAACGACATGGTGTCGACACCGCCTCGGTGCTGATTTCTGATGTGCACCACACTGCACGATTCGTCTGCACCACCGACCTTGAACAAAATCAGATTGCCTCCTTTTATCCAGGCGCCATGTCAGAAGCCCGCAGCATCGAATTGCAGCCGGTTATTGATCGAGTAGGCGCCGCGGACATTGTGCTTATTGGGCCCAATGACCCCGAGGCCATGCTTCGACATACCGAAGAATGCCGTTTTCGAGGTGTCCCATTTGCGGCTGATCCGAGCCAGCAACTTGCTCGTATGGATGGCGATGAGATTCGCCCACTCGTTGAGGGCGCAGCGCTGCTGTTCACCAATGAGTACGAGTCGGCACTTATTCATCAAAAGACCGGCTGGTCGGCGGAGGATATTGCCGCCCGCGTCGAAGTACGCGTTACCACCCTGGGCCCAGCTGGTGCGCGAATCGAACGACGCGGTGAGCCGGCGGTAACCGTTACCTGCCCAGAAGAAGAACTAAAAGCTGATCCAACCGGTGTCGGTGATGCCTTTCGTGCGGGCTTCTTATCTGGGCAAGCCTGGGGTCTTAGCGATGAACGCAGCGCCCAAATAGGCTCGCTCTTGGCGACTTATGTCATCGAAACAATTGGTACTCAGGAGTATTCGATCGCCCAACGCCACTTCCTCGAGCGAATCGCGAAAACATATGGCGATGATGCGGCGGCAGAGATTGAACCGCATATTTCCTGCCCGCGGCCATAACTGGGACATGCCAAGGCCATGCGGGTAGAACCAGCACCCGGTGATTGGCTCCTGCCTGACCCTGCATTGGCGGATCCGGGCTTTGAGATCGTTGGCCTGGGGGCCGACCTTGCACCCGGCACGGTTTTAAACGCTTATCGCATGGGTTTGTTCCCGATGCATGTAGATACCGGTGAACTTGGTTGGTGGTCACCTGACCCAAGAGGGATATTGCGGCTAGCTGGTTTACGCGTGAGTCAATCACTTCGAAAATCAGTAAGTAATTTCGAGGTCACAATGGATCAGGATTTCACCCGCGTTATGCGTGAATGCGGTTCTGGTCGGCGTGACGGTGCGTGGATAACCGACGAGTTCATCGAAAGTTACTCAACTCTGCATCAACTGGGGTGGGCGCATTCGGTTGAGGTGTGGCGCGCGGGCGAACTAGTCGGAGGCTTGTATGGCATTGAGGTTGGCGGAGTTTTCGCGGGGGAGTCGATGTTTCATCGCGAGCGGGATGCTTCAAAGGTAGCCCTCGTTGCGCTAGTGAATAAATTACGTATCTGTGGTGACGACCGATTCATAGATGTGCAATGGTGCACTGATCATCTTGCGAGCCTTGGGGCGATAGAAATTTCGCGCGAGGAGTACTTGCTCACACTTAAGCAGGCGCTGCTGTTGGAGCCGTGCTTCACCGTTTAGTTGGCCGAGTCGACCATTATTTGGAAAACTAACCCGTCGCCGCCATCATCAACTGGGCTTTCTCCCAGGAAAGTCGCATTTTTTATCCGGCACCATGCTGGCACGTCGAATTTGGCTGCTGGATCATCACTTATTAAGGCGATAACGGTGCCGGCCGGCTGCTCCATGGCGGCGCGATTAAGGGCAATGATCGGAAGCGGGCAGCGGCGCCCTCTTTCATCGAGCCAAACTTGTGGTTCCATCAAATATCGGCCCTTACTGCGGCCACAGCACTTGGTAGCACTTTAAGAAAGTTTTCGACTGTTTCGGTTGCGCAACCTAGCGGCAGTGAAATTCGAATATTGCCACCCGTATAGGCGCCCATGGCAGCTAAAACATGGCTTGGTCGCGCATGGTCGGCAACGCAAGCTGATCCGCTGGCAACGGCAAAGCCGCGTTTATCGAGTTCGGTAACGAGTGCTTCGCCGGATACATAGAGCACGGAGAAATTAAGAATGTGGGGTAGGCGCCAAACTGGATCGCCGAGTACCTCGACATCGGTAAGCCCGCTGACGATGCCAGCGCGCAGTAGTTCGATATCGGCGTGGGCTTGTTGGGCCAGGGGTACCTGCTCGTTCATCAAGGCTTCCAGCGCGGTTGCGGCGCCCACTGCACCAGCGATGTCGGGGAACCCACCAAGCCACCCGCGGTCTGCGTTTATTGGGGGCAGCCAGCGCACATCGTGCCGCACCACCAAAATTGCGACCCCGGCCGGCCCGGCCCAATCACGAGCCCCGGCCGTGAGCATGGACCACCCCTGGGGCAAGGGGATCCGCCCAATGGCTTGGCTGGCATCCATCAAGATCGGCAGTTCAGGGTTGGTGGCGGCCACTAGTTCGATGGGCTGGCAGGTGCCGACTTCGGTATTGGCCACCTGCAGGGCGGCAATGGCGGCAGTTGCTGCGGCTTGGTGAAAAGCCTCGGCGTCAATGCGGCCGTAGGCATCGACGCCGACTATTTGCGTGGCCGGGCGCACTTCACCTAAATCCAGCAGCGCAGTGGTTTCGACCGAGCCCAAGGCCAGCGGCCCAGGGTAGCCGTCAAGGGCAAAAGCTTGTGCCGCAGCGACACCGGATGTGAAGTAAATCTCCTCGGTGGTAATCGCCATGCCCGCGGCCATAGAGAGGTTGTTTGCGATGCTGCTGCGGGCTGCGTCCAGTAGGGCTCCGGCTTGCCTGCCGGCGTGGTGCAGCCGCCTTGGATCAGCCCAGCCTTGTGCCGCCGCCGCCGCCATCGCGGTCGCTACAACCGATGGCAGTGGCTGGCCGCCCATGCCGTCTAGGAGGCCCGCCGGTGGGTGCCAGATGCGAGCCATGGAACTCACGTTAGTGGTCGGCCCCGGGTGTGGTGAATCCCTCATAGCAATTCGCCCCGGGTGAGGGGGCGTTACCCCCTAAGAGTGCGATAGCCTAACGCTAGAAAAAGTGTCGGAAGAAGGGTATTTCGTGGGTGTGACCGAGGTGGCTGCGCAACTGCGCCGCCCGCGCACGTTTTTAATCGTTATTGGCGCAATTGCTGCCACGACGATTTTAAGCGGGTGCACGGCCAATGAGGCCTTCTTCTTCGATATGCCCGAGCCTGCGACCAAAGAAGCCCACACCATTTTGAATTTATGGAATGGCTCTTGGATCGCTGCCTGGGGAGTTGGCATCCTCACCTGGGGCTTGATGCTGTGGGCCGCCGTTGCGTATCGCCGCCGGCATAAGGATGAAGTTCCGGAGCAGACCGCCTATAACCTGCCTCTCGAACTGCTCTACACGGTGGTACCCCTGATCATGATCCTCGGGCTCTTCTGGTTCACCGCCAGAGATCAAAGTGAACTTCTGACAATGGAGAACGACCAAGTTCAAACGGTCAATGTGGTGGCCTACCGCTGGAACTGGGGCTTTAACTACCTAGATGAAGATGTTTACACGGTCGGTACCCCCGCCCAAAACGCGGTATTAGTCCTGCCGGTAAACGAAAAAGTGCGCTTTGAGCTCACCTCACCTGATGTAATCCACTCCTTCTGGGTGCCGGATTTCCTCTTTAAGATGGATGTCATCCCGGGCAAGACCAACGCATTTGAGTTAACGCCCGACAAAGTCGGTACTTATGTAGGTCGCTGCGCCGCGTTGTGCGGGGTGGAGCATTCTCAGATGCTTTTCTCGGTCAGAGTGGTCGAGCGCGCTGAATTCGACGCCTATGTAGAGCAATTGAGAACTCAGGGTCAGTCAGGGCTGCTTGACACCGGCCGTAGTAC
>CAMBQX010000168.1 GCA_945870085.1 Bifidobacterium breve
TAAAGCCAAGCGTTGAACGCGAGCGGGCGCAGGCACTAATGAACGGCAACGTCAACCTTAAAAATGGCGGCACTTACACCCTGACCGAGCATCCAAATTGGCGCCCGCAGGCAACCTCTGATACTTCCGGGGATCGCCATATCAACTCATTGAATTGGGCGTTGCCGCTGCTATACCGGGGCGTCCACAAACAAATACCAGAGATGGTTGATCGCTTTCGCCAGATCCTCACTTACTGGATTGAAGATCATAAAGGCGCTCGGTCGTACTGGGTTAACGCATCTATCTATGGTGGCTTGCGCACGCAGACTTTGGTCTGTGCTGCACAGACTTTGAATGATCCGGTTATTGCCGCTGCTGCCGCAAGCGATGCGGAACGGATGGTGAGTAAGTATCGGGTGGCCCCGGTAATTGCGATCGGCGCGAATAACACCGACTTAATACGGCAGACCGGTGCGTTTGCGGAGGCGTGCTGGAGAGGCGATACCGCTAAGCGTGATCGCGCTTGGGCGAATCTAGTTGGTGTAGCAAATGGCATTATCCAAAGTGATGGCAGCGACGTCGAAGGGTCACCGGGGTATGCCATCTACATTGAAAACCTGTTGAAGGATGTTGAGCGCGCTGCGGCAACTTGCCAGATCATGTCCGACAACATCGCAGCACTACGTGGATCACTTTACGATTTTGTGTCACAAGCCGTGCGCCCAGATTTCAAGCTCGCCTCGATTGGTGACACCTTGAACGAGAGTCTGCCCAAGACTTTTGGGTCGGGTGACCCGCGGGCAGAGTGGGTCAGATCTGGCGGCACACAGGGCACCCCGCCCGCGCAGATCTACAGCACCTATAGCGGTGGTTACACCTTCGGTCGCTCTGGATGGCAAACACAGCCCGGGGGTTTTGACACGTTCTACTCACTTCGGTCTTCATCGTCTCGGCCGGCGACCCCGCACGCCCACGACGATGGAGGCTCACTGACCATCTATTCGCGCGGAGTCGATTGGGTGGGTGATCCGGGCCCGTACCGCTACGAGAACTCGAGCCCGCTAAGGGCTTTTGTTAAGTCGCGCAATGCGCACTCGAGTTTCACGGTATCCAACGTCGCGCGCAACAAATATGCGGGAGTGAAAAGTACGTTGAGTGGTTCGGAATGGCAGACCGGCGGCAATGACACCACCTGCTTACGCGATTACACCTGGGGCACGGTGCGAGTTACGCGCTGCGTTAAGTACATCCGCTCGGTCGATGCGATCGCGGTAGTCGACTATGTTGATGCAACCAAGGGGAAGGCCAAGCGGGTGGTTACTGCGCGTTGGCAGTTACCCCCGGGGCTATCGGCTCAAAATGTCAATGAAGTCTTCACAATCTCTTCTGGAAACAAGAAGATGGATGTATATAAGTCTGGCGAAGGTGGCTGGAAGGTAACGGTGGCTGGCCCGACTTCATCACAGGGTTGGTTCACCGGTAGTTGGGGAGTTAAAGTCCCAGGAGCTGTGCTACTTCGCGCATTGAAATTACCAAAAGCTGGCGGGACTTCGAAGATGGTTACAGTATTTGTGCCGCGCACCGATGCAGAGTCGGTGCCTGTTGTTATCGATGATCGTGGTGTGAGTATCACGCGCAATGGCAGAACTGTGACTACTCCACTGCCGGTGGGCTGATTCCCGCTACTTTAAAAGGTTTTGAACCGCATTGCGCATTGGCAGCGATGGGGAAGCACCCTTAATAGTCACGGCTAGCGCCCCGGCGGCCGAGGCCCACTTGAGTGCATCAGCGAATTCGTAACCATTTGCGAGGGCGGCGGCAAGGCCTCCGCAAAATGCGTCACCCGCGGCAACAGTGTCAATCGCACTAACTTCAAAAGTTTTAACATCCACTACGCCGGAGGCAGATGCCCAGATTGCGCCCTTTGCGCCACGGGTGATCACCACGTTCGCTATCCCGAGAGAATAAAAATATTGCGCAGCAGCGCGCGCCTCGGTATCAGTTTCGGTGGGTAAGCCACTGAGTGCTGCCGCCTCATGTTCATTTGGCACAAAAATATCCACGTCGACCAGGTGCTCGCGGTAGTCAAGTACAGGTGCTGGGTTCAGTATCGTCAGCGCGCCAATTGCTCGACCGGCGGCGAGTGCTGCTCGTGAGGCCGCCAGCGGCACTTCACCATTTGTCATCACGACTGCGACCCCGTGCATTGTTCGAATACTTGAACCAACCACATCGGCTGACACGTAGCCATTTGCTCCGGGCACCACGATTATGCGATTCAAGCCGCGTGCGTCTACCTCAATGAGCGCGGTGCCCGAGGGCCCCGTCACGGTGGCTACCCCTTCGTCATCGACGTTGTCGGCGCGGATTAATTCGCGCAGCCACGCCCCGGATTCATCGTCACCAACTGCGCCGAGCAACCGGACGTCGGCGCCTAGGCGAGAGGCAGCGATTGCCTGGTTCAGCCCTTTGCCACCGGCGTGACGCTCCAAAGACTCGCCCAGCACTGTCTCACCTTGCTCAGGCATCCGATCGAGCCCGACCACCAGATCAACGTTAAGACTGCCAACGACTATTACTGTCCCGGGTCCCTGCGAACTTTGGTTCACATGAGAGATACTGCCACGTGTGGAGCCGGTGCGGTAATGACCTTCCTTGGGATTGATTTGGGGACGGGCTCAGTGAAGGCCGCGGTGGTGGCTGATGAGGGCAGGGTGCTCGCCGAAGCGCAGCGCGGCTATCGGGTGGATTCACCGCAGCTGGGATGGGCGCAAAGTGACCCGAGCGCGTGGCTGGAGGCGGTGCGGTCCGCCACCACGGACGTCCTAAAGGGAGAGCAACCTAAAGCTGTCGGGTTCTCCGGCCAGATGCACGGTGTGGTGGTGGTCGATGAGAACCTCGTGCCACTTCGGCCAGCGATCTTATGGGCCGATGCCCGCTCGCTGCACCAGGTGCAGTCAATGTCGCAGCAGTTCTCCGCCGATCAATTGGCACAACTTGGCTCACCCGCGGTACCGGGTTTCGCCGCTACCAGCGTTGCCTGGCTTTATGCCAATGAGCCGGACGTAATGGCGCAGGCGCGCTACGTGCTGCAGCCAAAGGATTGGCTGCGTGCAGCCCTTGGTGGGGCGATCGCAACTGATCCGAGTGATGCCACCGGCACTTTGCTGTGTGACGTAGTAACTGAAACTTGGTCGCCGGCCGCGCTCACGTGGGCCGGGCTAAGTGAGCAATTGCTTCCGAAAATCATGAGCTCTAATGCTCCTGCTGGCTTAATAAATTTAGGGCGTGAAATACCAGCGGTAGTAGGTGCAGCCGATACCGCCTGCGCACTGGCTGGGCTGGGCCTACGCCCCGGTGATGGGTTCATCGCTGTCGGCACGGGTGCACAGATAGTTAGTGTGCTCGCCCAACCTGATCTCGATGCCTCACTAGTGACACATACCTTCGCTACCGCTGGAGACATAGGTGCTGGCTGGTTTCGAATGGGTGCGGTGCAAAATGCCGGGTTGTCATTGACAACAGCCCTCAGCTGGTTTGGCTCGGACGTTGTTGAAGCGGTGGCAGCACTGCACGATGGCATACAACCGAGTG
This sequence comes from Bifidobacterium breve, assembly GCA_945870085.1. GTDB lineage: Bacteria > Actinomycetota > Actinomycetes > S36-B12 > S36-B12. Next base: position 3,577 of record CAMBQX010000168.1, read on the forward strand.
ATCCGATTTACGTGCCTTATGTCGCAGGTGAGCGCACCCCATTTATGGACGCGGCGTTGCGCGGATCCTGGCACGGTATTGGCTTGTCGACCGATCGCGCGGCCATGCTGCGCAGTATCTTGGAGGGGGTGGCGCAAGCTATCGCCTTGGCGGTCACCGCGGTAACAAATACCGGTGCGGTATTGCCCGACGTCGTACCACTTGTTGGCGGCGGAACCCACGATCGGGTTTTCCGCCAACTTCTAGCCGATGCAACCGGGTGCGCACTCGGGGTGGTTGATGTGCCCAATGCTGCGGTTGTGGGCGCAGCGATACTTGCAGCGGGCCAAGTCCGAGCGGTAAATCGCGCCGAGGCATCGAGTGTGGTCGAGCCTTCGCAGACCGCGATGCAACTGCTCGCAGAGCGGCGCGAGACAATGACCCAACTGGTGCGAGATCAGCAACTCACTAGCGGAAGATCTAGTAAAAGTGGAGCA
>CAMBQX010000169.1 GCA_945870085.1 Bifidobacterium breve
TTAACCGGATTCGACGCTCCCGATGAGGGCGCTTGGTCTTTCAATGGCAGATCCATGGGCCGGCTGTCCCCGTATCGGGTAGCCCGTCTAGGAATGGTCCGTACCTTCCAGCTCACCAAGGCGCTGAACCGCCTCCGGGTAATCGACAATATGTTGCTAGGCGCCAAAGGCCAACGTGGTGAACATTTGTGGGCATCAATTTTCCCCTTCCTCTGGCGCAGCCAGGAAGCCAAGAACACCGAACGTGCCGATGTGTTGCTCAAACGATTTAGTCTCGATGCTAAACGTGGCGATTTCGCCGGGTCACTATCTGGCGGACAACGCAAATTGCTCGAGATGGCCCGCGCTTTAATGTCGGAGCCCGAACTCATCATGTTAGATGAGCCAATGGCTGGTGTGAACCCAGCATTAACCCAGAGCCTGCTTCAGCACATCAAGATGATTCGCGAGGAAGGCTCTACCGTGCTTTTCGTTGAGCATGACATGGATATGGTCCATGACATCAGCGACTGGGTAATCGTCATGGCCCAAGGCAAGATTATCGCCGAGGGGCCGCCGGGCGACGTCATGAAGAACCCTGAAGTTATTGACGCCTATCTGGGCTCCCACCATGAGAAGGCGCTCACGGAATCTGGCGAATCCCTGACGACGGGAGAGAACAAATGAGTTTCCTCGAGCCCAGTGACCTACCGGCCACCGGTAGCCCCGATAACCTTAAAGAATTCACCGCAGAACTCAACCTCGATGCGTCCAGGCAAACCCGCGGCCATGACGCGAGTATCGAGCAGCAGCACGCGTCCGAGGCCGTCGGAGCCCTAATCCGGGCCGATAACCTCATCGCGGGCTATTTCCCCGGGGTAAACATTCTCAACGGCTCAGACCTCTATGCCAAGGAGGGCGAACTTGTCGGCATCATCGGCCCTAACGGCGCCGGTAAGTCGACTTTATTGAAGGCCCTTTTCGGGCTAGTGAATGTGACTTCAGGCGCAGTACTCCTCCGCGATGAAGACATCACCAACCTACGAGCCGATCAACTTGTCAAGCGCGGTGTCGGATTTGTGCCGCAGAACAACAACGTGTTCCCTTCGCTCACCATCGAGGAGAACATGCAGATGGGTGCCTATCAGGACCCGAAATCCTTTAAAGAACGCTTTGAGGCGGTCACTGAACTATTTCCGGCACTCGGCACGAGGCGTAAGCAGCGCACCGGGTCGCTTTCAGGTGGCGAGCGTCAAATGGTTGCCATGGGCCGGGCGCTCATGATGGCGCCGAGCGTGCTGCTACTTGATGAGCCAAGTGCTGGGCTCAGCCCAGCGCTCCAAGACGAAGTATTTGTCCGAGTCAAAGGCATCAATGCATCCGGTGTCACCGTAATCATCGTTGAGCAAAATGCCCGGCGCTGCCTGCAGATTGTCGACCGTGGGTATGTACTCGATCAGGGCAAGAACGCCTATACCGGCACGGGAGCCTCTTTGGCCAACGACCCGAAGGTGATTGAGTTGTACCTCGGCACCCTGGCCAAGGCCTAGTCAGCTTTCGCCACCTCCACCAGAGCCAAGCCACCGCATCCGTGAGTGCGCACGTTTTTGTCGTGAAAACCTTGGTTTCGGTCGATTTCACGACCAAAACGTGCGCGTTCAGGGCAGTTGCTGCGTTGCATCTTTACAGTCCAACCGAGTGTGCTTTTAACCAATAGAAAGTAGTTGGGCCCCCTCCCGAAGGAAAGGGCCCAACTACTTAGTGATTTACCGCCTGGCGGCAGTGCGTTTCGAAACTTACGGCAGTGGCACCTCAGCGGTAACCTTGCCGATTTCTTCGAATGCACCATTATCGGTGTACTGATTGATCGAAATGCTTCCTGATACAGGATCGCCGTACTGGTTGAAGTCCAGCGGTCCGGTTACACCATTGAAATCGATCTCCGTGCCAGCCTGGATGAGCGCTAAGCAGTCTGCATACGTGGTGCAGGCCTCGCCACCGTTGCCGGTGACATCAGCGAGCGCAGCCGCAATGGCCGTGCCGGTGGCGCAACCTGCAACGTTCGCAGCAAGAGCTACCACCACGGTGGCGTCATATGCCTGAGCGCCGTAGGTGAAGTCGGTCAGTGCGGGATCAACCATGAGGAGCATCTCGTTGAACGCGGTGAGATCGGCCTCGCCGGTAGGTACCGTGGCGATAACACCCTTCATCGTGTTCTTCGGGAACTCCTTGTAGGCCTCGGTCGAGATGTTTCCATCAACGAGGTAGACCTGCTGGTCCTTTGGTCCAACACCCTGCTTGATCATTTCCTGGAGCAGTTTGACGGACTCTTCGAAACCGACCACGACTACTGCATCAGGTGCACCAGCCTTGATCTCCGCAACCTCTGCATCAAAGGTTGTTGCTTCTGGGTCGTAGAGCAGCTCACTGGTAATTGTGCCACCGGCCTCGGTGAAGTTCTTGGAGAAAGCCTTCTCCAAGCCCTCGCCGTATGCATCCTGACGAGCAATAACCGCGGCCTTGGTGATGCCTGAGTCAATTGCGGTCGAGGCGAGAATCGCGCCTTGGAGTGCATCAGATGGGGCAACGCGCCAGTACAGGCCATTGTCCTCGTAGGTGGTTAATGCTGGTGAAGTGTTTGCTGGCGAGATCATCAAAGCACCCTGTGAGGTGATCTTGTCGATAACCGTCAACGAAACACCCGATGAAGCGGCACCGATGATGACCTGAGCGCCCTGTGAAAGTGCTGCATCAGTCGTCTGGGTTGCGATATCGGTCGAGGTGTCGCCCGAGTCGCCATCGATATTTACCATTGGTGCGCCAAGTACGCCACCGGCGGCATTGATCTCATCGACCGCCATTTTGACGCCCGCGAACTCCGGTGGGCCGAGGAAGGCGAGGCTACCCGTGGCCGGCAACAAGGTACCGGTGATCAGGGTTGGGGCCGTGCACTCTGCTGCCGCTGGCTCTGAGGCTGGCGCCTCCGAGGCAACTGGTGCTTCGCTGGCAGCGGGTGCTTCACTTGCGGCTGGCGCGGCGCTGGATGCGGTGCTCGTCGTAGACCCACCGCATGCGGCGAGACCAAGCGAAACAACTCCCAGCACGGCGGCCGACTTGATGACCATTGTGCGCTTCATGCATCTCCTTGATTCCATGGAAATTGACGGCGAATGCCGACACATTCGTGCCACCCTACTTTGTCCACCATTCGTTGGGAAATTGAGAATCCAGATAGTCGCTTGTTTGTAACCAGACCGTTATATTGGGGTTTTCCGTCGGCGGTCTACGTGTCCGCGAGCACCCGAGCCGCCACTTCAGCCAAAGTCAATCGGCCGTCGGTGGCTTGGCGTCGAAGCCAAGTAAATGCTGCGGCCTCGGTTAATCCCAGTTCGCTTTGGAGCCAGACTTTGGCCCGCTCCACCACCTCGCGGGCGGCCACCCGCTCCTGCAAATTAGCAACCTGGGCCTCTAACTCCTGCAACTGCGCCCATCGAGCTATCGCCAACTCAATCGCCGGGGTGAGATCACTGGCACCAAATGGCTTAACGAGGTAGCCCAAAGCCCCGGCCGATGCCGCTTTTGCTACCACCTCGGCCTGACTGAAGGCCGTCACCATGACCACCGGTGCCAATTTGGCGGCCACGATCTCCTCGGCCGCACTAAGCCCATCGCGAATTGGCATGGCGACGTCCAAGAACACTACGTCCGGGCTTAGCTGGCGGGCCAAAGCCACCGCCTGCTCCCCATCCCCCACCTGCCCGACAACCTCGTAGCCGAGTTCGCCCAGCATCTCGACCAAATCCATGCGAATAAGCGTTTCGTCCTCGGCGACAACTACGGTGCGGGGGCCAACCAACACTTCTCTCCCGGTCATAGTTAAACCATAGTTACGCGGATCGTGACCCCGGCGGTGGACCGGCTACTCTTGACCCTGCGCCCCGGTACCCCAACCGGCAGAGGGAGCCGACTCAAACTCGGTCCAGTGTGAGTTCAAATCTCACTCGGGGCACAAAAGACCTTCACACTTTCATGCCGGCTCTCGCCACGAGGCCGATTCGGAGTAATTGAA
>CAMBQX010000170.1 GCA_945870085.1 Bifidobacterium breve
CAGCAGTGAGATAACAGCCAAAGCGATTGCTAAATAAAGCGGTGCGGTGGTGGATGCACCTGGCGCGGTGAAGAATAAGTAAGGAATCACTACGACGCATGCTCCGATTGCAAACGCTATGAAACTTGACAGGGCAACTTTTACCGGTGAACCAAGTTCGTCTGGATTAAGCCCAAGTTCTTCGCGCGCAAGAGTGTCAAGGGCGCGAGCAGGATCGGCCATGAGTTGCTCGGCGGTGGCAGCGGCAGTCTCTTTAGTGAGCCCTTTGGCCCGGTAGATAAGTTCGAGCTCACGCTGCTCTTCCTCGGGTTTATCCCGAAGTTCACTTGCCTCCATGGCAATTTCTCGGCGGAATAAGTCGCGCTGGCTGGCAACACTTACGTATTCACCGGCGGCCATTGAGAATGCACCCGCCAGTAGCCCGGCCAGGCCGGCGAACAAAATCGTGCTGTTATTTGGCGCAGCGCCGGCGAATCCCATGACGAGTGCGGTATTGGAAACCAGACCGTCGCTGATGCCAAAAACTGCAGCTCGGGTCGCGCCGGATCTATCACCACGGTGCCAAGTCTCCGCGAAGTCGGGCATCCCAGGGGTAAACTCGGGGACGCTCGCCCCGCGCATCGAGCGGAATTTATTTGCATGTTCGCGTTCATCGGCAGACATCGTGGCGGGGGCTTCGGGTTCATCGTCATACATGCCGGCGCCCTCGCCCTCGGCTTTTTCAAGTTGGGCGAGCACCCCATCGAGTCCGGCCGCTCGCGCGCGCTTGATAAGGCCCGCATCCTTTGCGTCCAAGGTAGTCGGAGCCGGTGGTACCTCTACCCCGTACTCCTCGAGCTTGGCGATCCAATGCGCCGCATGATCATCTTCAACGGCGGCCAGCTCGATGAGTGCCTCTCGGCGATCACCGCTAACTGTTTGCGCCAAAGCGCGGTAGAGCAGTGATGCTTTGCGTTCGGCATCGAGATAGGCCAAGAAACGTTTCGGATCCTTTGTCATCCGGATCCTTCGGTGCTACCGGAGTCTGCTGCCGCCGGGTCGTGTAATTGGTACCGCTCAATGGCCTCGCTCACCCGAGCGGAGTCAATCTCACCGCGTTTAGCAAGCATGGCCAAAGTTTGGGTGGTAATTGATTCGGCGTCAACCAGAAAATGTCGGCGCAGCGCCCCGCGAGTATCGGACATCCCCCAGCCATCGGTACCAAGGGAGATGAAATCGGTAGGTACCCAATCACTTATCTGATCTTGAACCGCACGCATCCAGTCCGAGACCGCGATGACCGGGCCGGGCCGGCCACTTAAGCAAGTAGTGACGTATGCCTGCTGGGGCTCTTCGGTAGGGTGCAATAAATTATGCCGATCGACCGCAAGGCCATCGCGGCGTAACTCATTCCAGGAAGTAACCGACCAGACATCGGCGGCTACTCCCCAGTCATCGCGCAGCAACTCTTGGGCACGAAGGGCCCAGTTAACCCCCACGCCACTGGCAAGTAGTTGCGCGTGTGGGCCTACTCCGGCCGCCTCGCTGACCAAGTGCATGCCGCGCAAGATGCCTTCTACGTCGACGCCTTCAGGCTCGGCTGGTTGGGGATAAGGCTCGTTATAAATAGTCAGGTAGTAATAGATGTTCTCAGGATCTGGGCCAAACATTCGGCGCAGACCGTCTTTAAAAATGTGCCCAATCTCGTAGCCGAACGCCGGGTCATAAGCGACCACCCCCGGATTGGTGCTTGCGAGGAGCAACGAGTGACCATCTTCATGCTGCAGGCCCTCACCATTAAGGGTGGTGCGGCCCGCTGTAGCGCCAAGAACAAAGCCCCGCGCCATCTGATCCATTGCGGCCCAGAACGCGTCGCCGGTGCGCTGGAAACCGAACATCGAATAAAAAATGTAGAGCGGAATCATCGGCTCGTTCTGTGTCGAGTAGGAGCTCCCGACGGCGGTAAAGGACGCAACAGACCCGGCCTCGTTTATCCCTTCATGCAGGATCTGACCGGTGGTCGACTCCTTATAGGAGAGCATTAGCTCGCGGTCAACCGAGATGTACTGCTGCCCATGCGGTGAATAGATCATCGCTGTCGGGAAGAGTGAATCCATTCCGAATGTGCGCGCCTCATCAGGAATAATAGGCACAAATCGGTTGCCGATATTTTCATCTTTGATTAGATCTTTTACCAAGCGCACGAAGGCCATGGTGGTGGCGATCGCCTGCTTACCTGAACCGCGCCGAACAACTTCGTAGGCATCGTCACCGGGCAAGGTGAGTACCTTCGCCAAGGTGCGGCGAGTTGGCACCGAACCACCGAGCTTGCGGCGGGTTTCGACCATGTATTGCATGGCTTCGTCTTGCGGGCCGGGATGGTAGTAAGGCGGAAGATAAGGATCCATCGCACTATCGGGGATCGGAATACGCAGGCGGTCGCGAAATTCCAGTAAATCTTCAAGGCTGAGTTTTTTCATCTGATGGGTTGAGTTGCGACCCTCGAAGTGTGAACCAAGAGTCCAGCCCTTGATGGTCTTAGCCAAAATGACGGTCGGTTGCCCCTTGGTATTCGAAGCGGCTTCATATGCCGCATACATCTTGCGGTAGTCATGGCCGCCGCGTTGCAAAGCCCAGATCTCTTCGTCGGTCAACGACTCAACAAGTTTTGCGGTGCGCGGATCGCGGCCGAAGAAATTCTCGCGGATAAATGCGCCGTCCACGGACTTGTATGTCTGGAAGTCACCATCTGGTGTGGCATTCATTAAATTGACGAGCGCGCCATCGCGATCGGCGGCCAGGAGGTCATCCCATTTGCGACCCCACACAACTTTGATGACATTCCAGCCGGCTCCGCGGAATAAACTCTCGAGTTCTTGGATGATTTTTCCATTGCCGCGCACCGGGCCGTCAAGGCGCTGCAGGTTGCAGTTGACAACGAAGATCAAATTATCGAGTTCTTCGCGGGCGGCAAGGCCGATGGCACCTACTGCTTCAACCTCGTCCATCTCGCCATCACCCAAGAATGCCCAAACTTTTTGCTCGGACGCATCCTTAATGCCGCGATGGGTCAGGTACTTATTGAAGCGGGCTTGGTAAATCGCATTAAGTGGGCCAAGGCCCATCGACACGGTGGGAAATTGCCAAAACCACGGCATCAAGCGCGGATGCGGGTACGAGGGTAGGCCACCTGAGGGATGTGAGACCTCTTGGCGGAAACCATCAAGTTGATCCTCGGTTATTCGGCCTTCAAGAAAAGCGCGGGCATAGATGCCGGGGGAGGCGTGGCCCTGAAAGAAAACTTGGTCGCCGCCGGTGGGGTGGTCTGGCCCCCGGAAGAAGTGGTTGAAGCCAACTTCGTACAAAGTTGCCGAGGAGGCGTAGCTTGAGATGTGGCCGCCGACACCAACGCCGGGGCGCTGGGCCCGATGAACCATGATCGCGGCGTTCCAGCGAATATACCGTCGGATCTGCCTCTCGATGGCTTCGTCGCCGGGAAACCACGTTTCGAGTTCGGGGGCAATTGAGTTGATGTAGTCGGTGCTTCGCAGACTGGGGACTCCGACATTTCGCTCGGCCGCCCGCCGAAGCAGCGACAGCATTAAATAGCGCGCGCGGTAATTGCCCGAGTTGTCGACCAGGTTATCGAAGGATTCAACCCATTCTGCGGTCTCGTCGGGATCAACATCGACATATTGGGTGGGTAGCCCACCGGCGAGGAGCGGGTCACGGTTATGCGCGGGGGCCACGGGGTGCACCCTTTCGCCGGGGGCCGGCCGGGGTCACCGGTGGCCGGATCGAATATTTGGTGTGCGCGGGTAGCGCTGGCCATATTCTCGCGTATTCGCGCCGCGCGGGGGCAGGTGGGGGATTTTCTGGCAGTAATCGGGCACACTTCTTGCAACCGGACCCAAAGTCCGCTGGAATACCTAGGTAGCTTTCTGAAGTTGTTGCAACAGATCGGCCACCTGAACTGGCCGGCACCGTGTAGAACTGCGCTAACAGTTAGCGCAGTCAGATGAAGGAAGAGGGGTTCTTGGTGACCGCCGCAGCGGACCGTG
>CAMBQX010000171.1 GCA_945870085.1 Bifidobacterium breve
AAGTGGCGCAGTCACTACCAGTTGCCGGCGAACAGGAACGACGGGCAGCTCAAAACCAACCAAGTTCGCAATTTGCGGTGACCAAGCCCCGGCGCAATTGATCACGCAGTGGGTCGATATGTGACCTGCCTGCGTTACGACCGAGTTAATCTCGCCACCTGAGACCAAAATATCTGTTACTTCGGTGTGTGTCATGACACGCGCGCCAAAATTTCGCGCTCCCACCGCGTAGCCCTGGACCACAGATTCAGGTGAGCAGTGCCCGTCATCTGGTGACCAGGCGGCCGCGAGAACTCCCGAGATGTCCAAATACGGTGAAAGTTCAGTGGCCCTCAACGGATCAACAATTTCTGCGCGTACGCCCAATTGATTCTGCAGGTCCACCGCTTGATCAAAGTCAGCAACCGCCTCGGCGCTAGTTAAGACAAAAAGATAGCCCGAGAGATGTAGATCGATTTGCTGCCCCGGTCTTTTCGGGAAGTCAGCGAAAAGTTCAAGTGAGCGCTTTCCAAGTGCGATATTTAGCGAATCAGAGAAATTTGCGCGCACGCCACCGGCGGCTTTCGAGGTAGAACCACCGGCGAGATCACCGCGTTCAATCAGAACGACGTCTACTCCAGCTTCGGCAAGGTGAAAGGCCGCCGAAGCGCCCATGACACCGCCACCGATGACAACAACGTCGGCTGAAGTCGGAACTACTTTGCTCATCTTCGTGCTAGGTGATTTTGAAGTCTGGATCATGTGGCAGGTCTATAACATCCATCTGCGCTTTTTGTAATTTCCCGCTGTAATCCCAATTCATCGCTTGCCATCGGGTGAACTGGTCGAGCACCCAAATACCGCTTTGCCTAGAGCCGTTGCCGCTCTTACCGTTGCCACCAAACGGCAAATGGGCTTCTGCCCCGGAGGTTGAGTTATTTATCGAAAGCATCCCGGCACTGATGCCCTCGCGGAACCGCCAAATCGTCGTTGGATCATTGGAATAAAGTGCACTTGATAACCCGTAACCGTGCCCATTTGCTAGCTCAATAGCCTCGTCCAGCGAATCGAAAACACCCACTCCAACAAGTGGGCCAAAAGTCTCGTTTTCATAAAGCGCATCTCCAGGGCGCACCCCAGCAACGATGGTCGGGTGGGCAAACCACCCCGCCATCGGGTCGCCAACGAACCCAGCTCTTGGGTTGTCTTTGGTAATTTGACCGACGCCGGTGGAACCAAGAACAAGATGGTGTGGCTGAATCAAATCCAGATTTCGTAGGTGACCTACTAAATACTTCTCATCAATCATCGGCCCATAAAGTACATCAGCGAATGGATCGCCTACAGCAGCATTCGAGACTGCTTCAGTGTATCGCGACAAAACCAAATCGTGAATTGATCGATGCAACCAGAGAGTGCCAAGGGAGGTGCACCGCTGGCCAGCTGTGCCGAACCCAGCAAATAGAGCACCTTCAATAACTAGATCAATATCCGCGTCGGGCATCACCACCATCGGGTTCTTGCCACCTAGCTCTAGGCACGGTGATTGCAAATGCCTACCAGCCAGTTCACCAAGTTTGCGGCCCACCGCTGTTGACCCAGTGAATCCGATCTTGTCTACGTACCCGGCATCCAAGGCCGCCTCGAGGCCCGCAAAAGTGGTTTCTCCATTGGCAATTACGACACGGAGGACATCCTTCGGCACCCCGCCGGCATGCAACAGTTCAGTAATTGCCATAGCAATCGCACCCGCCTGCTCGGCAGGTTTCCATACCACCGAGTTGCCGGTGAGTAATGCAGGGATGAAATACCAGGATGGTACGGCGGCCGGGAAATTCGCGGCCGTGATGATCATCACTGCACCAACTGGATTTCGGAAAGTGAATAACTGCTTATCGGGCATTTCACTTGGGATGGTCTGGCCATACATGCGACGGCCTTCACCCAAGAAGAAATCGCAGGTATCGATTACTTCCTGCACCTCACCGAGTGCCTCCGCGTAGACCTTGCCGATCTCACGGGAGACAAGGCTGGCAAGTGCCTCTTTATTGGCTTCGACAAGGCGCCCAACCTGGGCAATTACTCGGCCGCGCGCCGGGGCAGGGACAGCGGCCCAAGTGCGCTGGGCATCGTGGGCTATCCGAGCGTTTTCGGCCACCTCAGCGGCGCTAGCCAGCGGCAAAGTGGCAATAACTTCGCTGAACGCGGCTGGATTCACCGAGGTATAGGTCATGCCTTGATCTTGCCAGATGACTGCGCCGTGAAGTTTCCTCGGCAGACGAGTTCGCAATGGCTGACGCGGGTGTGGTGCAGGCAATGAAAAGCCCGCGCAGCTGGGGGGCGCTCGCGCGGGCTTTTCGACGGCCTAGTGGCCGGTCGCCATTGGGGGTGAGCAACTTGGACAAGTGTGCCGGATATCAGGCGTAAAAACTGAAATTCCAAAAGAAGTACCGGCGAACTTTTAGGGGGATAGCGCCGACCCCCCGGACCCGGTGCCTAGGTGCTTTACTAATGGGGTGCCAGCAAATCTCAAAATTGCCCTGCTCGGGTACGGGCTAGCTGGGCGACATTTTCACCGCCCACTTATTGAAGCCACCGCTGGGCTCGAGATCACCGCGGTCGTAACCGCCAATCCAGAGCGCCGCGAGCAGGCCGCCGGGGATCTGCCAGCGGCTGCGATCTGGGATTCTGTCGAAAGTGTTTGGGCTGAAGCCGCTGATTTCGATCTGGTTGTGGTGGCCGGGGCTAATGTCACCCACCTCCCCTACACGGTCGGTTCTCTCGAGCACGGCCTACCGGCCGTGGTCGACAAGCCACTAGCGGCCACCGCCACCGATGCCATCACTATTCGCGATGCGGCGCACGCTGCCGGCAAACTGGTATTCCCGTTTCAGAACCGGAGGTGGGACTCAGAGTTCTTGACGATCCTGGAGAACCAAGAAACGATCGGTAGAATTCACCGGTTCGAGTCGCACTTCGACCGCTTTCATGCCGTACCCAAGGGCGGCTGGCGCGAGCTCGCTGACCCGAACGTCAGCGGTGGACTCCTACTCGACTTCGGCGCACATCTTGTTGATCAAGGGATCCAATTACTAGGGCCGGTAGTTAGCGTCTACGCAATCACGCGCTCGATTCGCGTTGCCGACGCTGCTGACGATGACATGCTGATTCTATTAACGCACGTTAGTGGTGCAGTAAGTTATCTCACCGGAAGCTTGCTCGCCGCATTTACCGAACCGCGATTCAATGTACTCGGGACAAATGGCGGTATGCTGCTACGCGCTTACGACACTCAAGAAGAAGAGCTTCGCGCCGGGCGCACCCCCGCCGATGCCACCTGGGGAATTGAGCCACTTAGTTCGGTAGCTTTAATACGCATGGCAAGTCCTGACGGTGCAACCATTGAGTCCAAGGTGCCGTTCACTCGCGGGGGCTGGGGCATGTTCTATGCCGGTGTCTATGACTCGATCACCAGCAACGCTACGCCACCGGTACTACTTGATGACGCCATAGCAAGCCTTAGAGTTTTGGATGCGGCTCGCATTTCGGCAACGAGCGGTCAAACGATCAGCCTTGATCCGCCAGCCTCCCACGGGTAAGGAGTCAATCGTTAGCCAAAACTAGCGGTAGCCAATTCGCGCAAATACGTACTCCCCAACATTTATGTACATTCGATTTTGGGGTGAGCTACCCGTAGAGGTCGGTACGGGCGGCCGCGTATGCCACTCGAATAATTGGCACCGGACTTGGGCCCAACCTCTTGGTTGTCCCGGCCCGCAAACCACTCCACTCGGGTGGGTTGGTAGTTCCCGACAGGGCCCAGGCCGCTTGCCGGGCCGCGCCATCGGCTACATACTCCCCTGATGGCGGCACCTCAACCGGCACCGAGAACATCGTCGCGGCCACCTGAGCGACCGCCGGATTCGCGGCTGCGCCACCGACCAGTAGCACTCGACCGGGCACGACGCCCACTGCCACCAGCGCATCAACCGCATCAGCCAAGCCGCCGAACATACCTTC
>CAMBQX010000172.1 GCA_945870085.1 Bifidobacterium breve
TCGATCCACGGCCCGCCGGGGAATGGCAACCCGAGCAGGCGCGCGACTTTGTCGAATGCCTCACCGGCGGCATCGTCCAAGGTGGCACCGAGAGCGTGGAAGTCACTTCCGGTTAGTTGTATTAGGGATGAGTGGCCACCGGATACTAAAAGCCCAATGACCGAATCGGGCAGTGGCCCATGCTCAAGTTCATCGACAACTATGTGCCCGGCCAGATGATTGACAGCGAATAGCGGCACATCTAGGGCAAGGGCCAAGGCTTTGGCACTTGCTGTGCCGACGAGCAGTGCGCCAACAAGCCCTGGGCCACCGGTGACGGCTATCGCGTCAACATCACTTAGTTGAACCTTGGCGACCTGGCAGGCCCGCTCAATTGTTGGCACCATCGCTTCCAGATGAGCCCGACTTGCGATCTCGGGTACCACGCCCCCGAACCGCGCATGCTCGTCAATACTCGAAGCCACCTCATCAGCAAGCAAGGTACTACCACGAACGATGCCGACTCCGGTCTCATCACATGAGGTCTCGATCCCCAGTACTAGTGGCCCATTAGCCATGGTCAACCACCAGAGCGAGTGGTCTAAGTCGCATTATCAATGCATCGACATCAGGTGCGTAGTAATTGGGGCGAGAGCTAATTCGCTCGAAGCCGAATCTTTGATACATCGCGATGGCAGCGCCGTTATCCGAACGCACTTCAAGGATAAGTTGCGCCGCCTGCGCTTGAATCGCTTGCTCGATCAAAGTGGTCAGTAGCAGCGCTCCGATACCCCGACCACGTTGATCAGCGGCCACCCCCATCGTCTGCACATCGGCTTCGGGGGTCAACACGAAACTGCCCGCATAGCCCACGATGGCACCGTCGATCTCTGCAACGAAATAACGACGCGTCGGCTGCGACAACTCAGACCAAAATTGCTCAACACTCCATGGGTCTGTCATAAAAATTGACGTTTCAATCGCATGCACGGCAGGGATATCCCACCAACGCATGCGCCGCACCTCAACTGCTGACATCACTTAGCCCCTGCAACTGCATCAGGTCTGCGGACGTAGAGCGGAAAGGGTGGCAGTAGTTGCTGTTGCCCTAACTGATTGGCCGTAGCACCATCATCGGTCCCGTGGGTGGCTAGGTCGGTGATTCGATCTGCAACCGGGGCTCCCGAGCTAAGCAGCGGCAAGGCAATTCGAGCCAATGACGAAGCCTCGGGGTATCGGGGTTCATCGCCAACTCCCACCCACTGCATGGTGAGCAATTCCGGGTCAAGATCATCGATCCGGTTCACAAACGGCCCCACCAGCCGTTGGGCGCCGTACCTGGCCCAATAAACCTCTTTTCGACGCGCATCCAAGGCAGCAATCAACTCACCGGTGACCCCCTCCGCGCGAGCCGCATGGGCGATAGCATCGAGTGAGCAAATACCCACCACCGGCACCCCCCAGGCCAACCCGAGGCTTTGCGCGCTGGCCACCCCAACGCGCAACCCGGTGTAAGGGCCGGGGCCAACCCCACAAACGACTGCGTCAACTAAGTGACCAGCCACGACTTCAGCAATCAGCGGTGCGAGAACTTCGGCGTGACGGCGCGCATCAACATGACGAGCTGAATTCAAGATGACATCACCGTCGACCAAGGCCACCGAGGTCGCTGCGGAAGCAGTGTCCAATGCCAAAATAATCATGCCCTGGCCAACACTTCAAGATCACTTAATGTCCACCGCGAACCCACAGCGCTAATCGCAACCCGGCGGGTCTCATCGACACCAATATCGGATCGACTTATCCTCACCACGAGGTAATCCCTGGCCAACTGCTCGGCCTTGCCCTCGCCCCATTCGACAACGGTGACGCTCTCATCAACGTCCGCGGCCAAATCAAGATCATCGAATTCAAGTGCGGAGCCAAGTCGATAAGCATCCACATGCAATAGATTCGGCAACCCGGAAGCAGTTGCATGGACCCGGGCAATGACAAATGTAGGACTGGTAACACGTTCAGCTACTCCTAAAGCCAGCCCGAGTCCCTGCACCAAAGTGGTCTTACCTGCTCCTAGATCTCCAACCAGCAATACCAGATCTCCGGCTCGACATTTGTGTCCGATCCGCTCGCCCAGGGCTTGCATTGCACCCGCGGTCGTTACTGCTAACTCGATCATGCAACGCCGTTACCGGATGCACCAATGAGATCTCGCTTAACACGTGCAAGAAGCTGCTGCAGCAATTCATCGACTTGTTCGTGGTGCTCAATATTAACCATGTGGCCACCATCTTTGATGACGACAAACTCCGCCCCGGGAATGCCGCTGACTATCTCTTCACTATGGGATTTCGGAGTTAGCCGATCCGAATCCCCGACTATTACGAGGACTTCGGCATGTTGAAGTATCGGCAACGCGTCGCGCTTGTCATGATCTTGGAGCGCCGGCAGGAATTCAGCAAGCACATCAATCGGGGTGGCGGTAATCATGTTGGAGACCAATTGGCCAGCTTGTTCGGACGCCACCGATCCGAATGAATACAGCCGAGTCAGCAACATACCCAAGTCATTGCTTGATCGCCTGCCACGCTCAACCAAATTACGTCGACGTGCCAGCGCTGCAGCCGCCGGTGAGGCGACCCGATTGAAGATATACCCAAATGGGGCGGGCAGGCCAAGAGTTATTTCGGTAAGGCCACCCGCCGAACTTGAAATCAGTGCGACGCCGTACACCCGATCACGGATAACATCAGGCTGCTGCTCAGCAAATGCCATGATGCTCATGCCGCCCATTGAATGACCGATGAGCATGAGCGGCCCACTCGGAGCAACCGCCGCGATTAGGTCGCCAAGATCCTCACCCAATTGATCAACGTGATGTGAGTCGAAATCGGCCCGCTCAGAACGACCATGGCTGCGCTGGTCATAAAATACCAATCGCGCCCTGCCTTGAAGGGCTTTGCGCTGGAAATACCAAGAATCCAAACTCAGGGCGTAACCGTGGCAAAAAATAATTGTCAGTGGCGAAACGGCCTCATCGATTTCGACATGAAGTGCCGTACCGTCTTTGGTAATAACATCGCGCTCTATCGAGTCAAACTCATCCATAGACCACTTATCATCAGGTTTTGAGCCGCGCGAAAGCACGATGCGTTCTACGGCCGCCCCGGCCGCAGCGCCAGCCGCAAGTACCCCCGCGGCAAGTAGGCCACCGCCCACCACCCGGATCGCATTGCTCATATCTCGGCTCACGGAGCACCAACATAAACACGTGGTACCCGCGGGCCAATTCGAGTGACGATCTCGTATCCGATGGTGTCGCATGCGCGGGCAAGATCATTTGCCGTTGGCGCAGCTCCAAAGATAATAACTTCGTCGCCTGCCCGGGCTTCACCTTGCAGGGCGACCATGAATTGGTCCATGGCAACCCGACCCACGATCGGATGCAGTCGGCCATTGATAAACACCTCAGCCCTGTTACTCGCTGACCGCGGAATCCCATCTGCGTATCCACCAAGGACTAGTGCAATAGATGTTTCTTCGATTGCCGTCCAGGTGGCGCCATATGACACCGACGCACCGGCCTCGACGGTCTTTATCGAGGCCACCGTTGAAACCAATGCCATCGCCGGACGAAGTCCAAAATCATTACCCGCAACCGGCGATACCCCATACAGGGCTATGCCAACTCGCACTAGGTCGTAGTGGGTCTCCGGGCATAACAATGCGGCCGGACTATTAGCCAAGTGGCGCAACGGGATTACCAGACCAATAGCCTCTGCCGTGGCGCAGGCCTGATCAAATAGCAGGCGCTGCTCGTGAACCGACCGGTCATTAGGTATATCGGCATTAGCGAGATGCGACCACACGCCGGTTACCTCAACTAGAGGCCCCGCCTCAAGTGTTTCGGCAATGAGCGCCGGCCACTGCGATAACGAACAACCATTGCGTGAGAGGCCGCTATCTACCTTTAATTGCACTTTGGCTTTCGTGCCGGTAGCAATCGCGCCCGCGCA
>CAMBQX010000173.1 GCA_945870085.1 Bifidobacterium breve
ACATTGGCCAGGCAGTAGTCATCTCAGAGATGACGGGAGCACCTATCTGGTTACACCCTGACGACCTGATGCTTTGGCAGGTGGTTCACCCCGGAGTCGTACCCACCGAGCTAAGTGACGGCCAAATAATCGAGGTTGCCGGGCTTTCCGTGAAAGTTCTTCACACTCCGGGCCATTCCCCAGGGGGAGTCTGCCTATACATCCCAGAACTCGATGTACTCATTTCCGGTGACACCCTCTTCCAAGGCGGACCTGGCGCGACCGGAAGATCATTTAGTGACTTCCCCACGATCCTAGAATCCATCCGCGACAAGATACTGACCCTTCCTGGCGGCACCAGAGTGCTACCTGGGCACGGAGGCGCAACTACGGTCTCAGGCGAAGCTGCGGATTACCAAGCCTGGGTCGCGCGCGGTCACTAATAGCTAATGCTTAGCATGGCTAAAGAATGTCACCCGAAATTTGGAAGGACTCAATGCCCGAAGTACCACTTTCGCTTCTCGACTTGGCCGTGGTTGGTCCAGGTGAATCGGTCCGTGCAAGTCTCGACGGTTGCGTCGAAATTGCCCAACTTGCAGAAGACCTCTGCTATAAGAGAGTTTGGTATGCCGAACACCACAACATGCCGACGATCGCATCGTCAGCCACCGCTGTGCTTATTGCCCACGTAGCAGCCAAAACAAAACATATTCGACTCGGCTCCGGCGGCATCATGTTGCCGAATCACTCACCCCTTGTTATTGCCGAACAATTTGGCACTCTCGCTACATTGCACCCGGGTCGTATCGATCTGGGCCTCGGGCGCGCGCCGGGTTCAGACCGAAACACGATGCGGGCACTTAGGCGGCACCCACAAACCGCCGAGAACTTTCCGCAGGATGTTTTAGAGCTACAGGCCTATCTTGGCAAGGACTCCTTAATGCCCGGCGTTAACGCTATCCCAGGTCAGGGCACCAATGTGCCCCTTTACATTCTTGGGTCCTCGCTTTTTGGAGCTCAACTCGCCGCCATGCTCGGGCTCCCCTACGCATTCGCATCGCATTTTGCGCCAACTGAACTTCAGAGCGCCGTTCGTATCTACCGCGAGCGCTTCGAACCGTCCGCTCAACTCCAGCGTCCTTATGTAATTGCCGGCGTGAACGTCATTGCAGCAGACTCAGACGAAGAAGCCCGAATGGGATTGGAATCACGTCGCCGAAGCCTGGTCGGGGCGCTATTCGGAAGCTCCGAAAATCCACTAGGCGACGCACAGATCGAAGCGCTTCTTCAGGGGCCACAAGGCCATCAGGTTGACCAAATGCTCACCTACACCGCCCACGGCAGGCCCGCTGCCGTCCGAACTTACCTTCGAGATTTCCAACAACATGCTGATGCTGATGAACTGATGGTTGCGCACCACGCGGGCTCGGTAGCGGGCCGGCTCCGATCCATTCAACTTCTCGGTTTGGCACTGCTCGCTGACATTCCCAGCAATTCAGCTCCACTCGTCGAGGCCTTGAGGTAGCATTCCGGCATGGCCCTATATACCTGCCCCAAGTGCAATATGTCCGTCAACACCACCTGTGGTGCATGCAGCGCTGACTTAGTCGATGCGACGCTCACCAAGGATGACGGATCAACCGTTGAGGTTTCGCAGTGCCCAAATGGGCACGGGAAAATCAAGTCTCCCCTGTGCTGCGGCGCTGATATGAGTTGCGCGGTTTAGTTTCAGCCTGCGCCAAGCGCCCCTCCGGGTGCTGCCCTAATACCAATTACTTGGTGCAATTGAGTAAAGTCATGCCCCTGCTGGTCAAAATGTAGTAAATATAGGGTTCGTGCCGCCAAAAAGGAGTAGGCCATCTCTATCCTGCAGGAAGTAGCTGTCGGGGAGCCCGACCCATTACGCGGGCAAGGGGTGTCGCGGTCAACAGTTAAGGTCGTCGGCAGCAAGGTGCTGCGAGCCTTTATAACTCTTGCCTTCGTTGTAATTTTTAACTTCTTCCTCTTTCGTATGCTGCCCGGCGACCCGATCGGCCTCTACGCGCGCGGGCGCAATCAGGACCCGGAGCAATTAGTCGAACTACGACGTGCATTAAATAAGCCACTGTTAGAGCAGTTCCTCACCTACCTGCGCAACCCATTCGATTCGACGATCGATTCGACCAGGTTCTCGCGGCCAGTCTGGGAGATGATCGGCGAAAGGCTCTGGCCAACTCTCCTTCTACTCGGCACGGCAATACTGCTGGCCTCGATCATCGGGATCTGGATAGGCATCCGCGCCGGCTGGAAGCCCGGGGGTCGATTCGACCGCATTTCGACCGGCTCCACGCTAATCCTCTACTCCATGCCTGAATTTTGGTTAGGAATGATGCTGCTTATCGTCTTCGCCGCCGGGGCTTTTGGTATCCCAGGGATGTTTCCGGTCGGCGGGATTTCGACACCAGGAGTGGACACCTCTAGCCCAATGGGCTGGCTGAATGTGTTGTGGCACCTAGTGCTGCCGTGTACCACTCTCGTACTTATTTACCTCGCCGACTATGCACTGGTGATGCGCTCGTCTCTCATCGATGAGCGAAAGCAGGAATACCTCACTCTTGCTCGAGCCAAAGGCTTGCGCGATGCCATGGTCCGCAAACGCCACGCTGTACCCAATGCTTTACTGCCCACCGTCACCTTGATCTTCTTATCACTTGGGTTTGTCGTAACAGGTGCCATCACCGTCGAAACTGTTTTCTCGTGGCCCGGGCTCGGCCTCCTTACCTACGAGGCATTGCGTGGCCCAGACATCCCACTCCTACAGGCAATCTTTCTCATGTTCTCGATCGCCGTCATCGTTGCCAACCTAATCGCCGAATTACTTTATGTTGTTTTTGACCCGCGGGTTCGCTCATGATTCGGGTTAGCTCATGAGTATTTCCGCCCAGCGCCGACGCAGCAGCCTTGCCCAATTTGCGCATTCATTCCGCCAAGATCGAACGGGCATGACCGGGCTGGTGATTCTCGCGATCTTTATCGCGACGGCGATTCTCGCACCAATTCTCATCCCGGACGAAGCCCTTGACGTCACTAAGGCTGGCGGAGGCAGGTTCGAATCACCATCATTTAGTTACCCGTTAGGGACGGATGAAGTCGGACGCTCGATTTTGCTCATGCTGGCCTGGGGCACCCGAATTTCTCTGACCGTAGGGCTAGCCGCCACTTTGATATCCATGGTGATTGGTACCACATTCGGCATCATGGCCGGGCACTTCCGCGGAGTAGGAAGTCAAGCACTCGTCGGAGTCACCGACTGGTTTTTAGTCATTCCCTTCTTGCCGCTTGCGATAGTCCTAGCGACGGTACTGGGCCCCAGCACCTTAAATCTAATCATCGTGATCGGCATCACCTCATGGGCCGGCACCGCCCGACTCATCCGCGCCCAAACCCTCTCAATCGAGGGTCGCCCCTACCTTGAACGGTCAAAGGCACTTGGCGCCGGCAACTGGTACCAGATGTCACGTCACGTATTGCCCAATGTTTTTCCGCTGGTACTTGCCAACACCACACTTACCGTTGCCATCGTCATTCTTTCGGAGACCACGCTGTCATTCCTTGGCCTCGGCGATCCCGGGGCACCATCTTGGGGCGCTTTACTTGACCGGGCATTCTCATCGGGGGCCGTCAGCCGCGGCGCCTGGTGGTACGTGCTGCCACCTGGTATCTGCGTGGTTTTGGTGGTGCTGGCATTCACCCTCGTCGGTCGAGCAATGGAGCGCATCGTGGACCCCAGGCGGGCTTCATGACACTGCTGGAGTTCCGCGATGTCAGTGTCGACTACGCCTCGAGTGAAGGCCTTGTGCCCGCTGTTCGCGGGGTGACACTTGACGTCGCGGCCGGCGAAACCCTCGGCATCGCCGGTGAGTCCGGCTGCGGCAAGACCACCTTGGCCTCGACGGTTTTGCGCCTGCTACCAGAAACTGCGCAGGTGCGCGGTGAAATCCGCCTTGATGGTGTCGACCTGTTGA
>CAMBQX010000174.1 GCA_945870085.1 Bifidobacterium breve
CCCACAAGGGCCGCACGGTATCCGGTGACAAGGGCTTGCGAACTTAATGCATCCATCGACTGCGCCCGCGAGATGCGCGGCAACACATCGAATGAAAGTCCTGTCGCACCAGCGTCGCGCAAACCGCGAATTGTCTCAATATCGCCAACGGGTGAAAGGAATGAAACGGTGACGGTGCCTTTGCGCAGCCTCGATGCCCGCGGGTAGTCAAGGGGGCGCACGCTTGCGATGACATCTGCGCTTTCGAACGCTCCCGCGAGATGCTCGTCATCAATTACCGTCGCACCCGCTGCTCGATAGGCATCGTCACTCGCAAAGGCATGACGCCCGGCACCACTTTGAACATGGACTTCAAAGCCCAATGCGGTGAACTTGGCTACTACCTGCGGGACGATGGCTACTCGGTGCTCACCGGGCCTGGTCTCACTCGGAACAAGGATTCTCACGAGCGCCACCCTAGGGCTTTCCAGACCTCAATGCCTCTGCGGACTGCTCGATTGGAGCCCAAATGCCATGTGACACGTGACTCACTACCCAACATCTACCCGCGTTTAGTGGATGTGGGCCTAGCTTTTACGCAGCAAAGTGCTGAGATAACCGTCAAAAATATCGGCAACTTCGCGCCCACCGGCCGTACGGATACGGTGGACCGGAAGGCCGGTACCCTCAGCCTGCTGCACCGCGATGCGCTCGGGGATGACCGGCTTCATTAAAGTCACGCGTCCGTAGATATCAGTCAACTCTTGCCTGCGGTATTCATGCTCCTCGGCGGTCGAACGCACCCGGTTTACCACGATGCCAGCCAACTTCAACTGCGGATTAACGGACTTGCGGATCTCATCGACTTCAGCAATCGCGCGCGCAACACCTTGTGAGCCAAAGAAAGTCGGGGTGGTGATGATCAATGCCAAGTCAGATGCCGCCAATGCTTCACGCGTTAGCGCGCCTAAAGATGGCGGGCAATCAATGAGGGTGAGGTCGTAGCCCGAGAGATGCGAAAGCGCGCGTGCCAACTTGGGGCGCAAGGTGCCACCGCTCCATGAGTCGAAACGAATGACATTCGGGTGACCGGGCAGCACATCTACTTCACCGGGGGCAAGTTCCCAGTCACATGCCGTCAAGGCAGCTTCGACGGTCTCTCGGGTTGGGTGGGCCAGTACCTCGGCGACCGTGGTCTTGTGGGCATGGGTGGAAAGTAGGGAGGTGGCATTGCCCTGGGGGTCTAGATCGACGACTAAAGTCGCCAACCCGCGCACGGTGGCGGCACTTGCCAGCCCTAGCACCACGGACGTTTTACCTACGCCGCCCTTGAGGGCGATCACACTGATAGTTGGCATGGCCATAAGTGTGCCGTGCTGCCCGGCCGGGGACAACCCACACCCCGATAGTTGGTGATTACAGTGGAGCCACCCCCCGGAAACTGCTCTCAGGAGACACATGCGCCACAAAAGTCACAATTACCGGTCAAGAGCCCACGTCGCGGGGGCTGCCGCGCTCACTATCGGCCTGCTGGCCCCCGCGGTATTGGCAATCGGGTTCGCGGCCCCGGCCCAGGCCGCCACACCTGCAATAGGTGCCTGCTACGACTACCAGATAGCGGTGCGCGATGAGGTTTCATCGCCGGCCCCAGCCCTGGCCTGCACCGGCCCGCATACCGCAGAGACTTACTGGACGGGCAGCCTTAAACCCACGTTCGGGCCACCCTCGAAGGCCACCCCCGGTGCCCGCTTAGCCGCCACCACCGCCTGCGAAACCAAGACACTTAATACCTACGTCGCGATGCCCGGGCGCACACTGCCAAGCCGTTGGCTCTCGTTCGCAATTTTCCCCACCGACACCCAGTGGTCAGCGGGTGAGCGCTGGGTGCGTTGTGATGCGGTGTTAAAGACCGGGTTGAAGCTAACCAATCTCACTTCCAAGGCGGCCGACTTTGTGGTCGCCAGTGGTATCGACTACTTCAACTTCTGCACGCCATCACAACCCAACGGGCGCAACACTGAAAGCTACCCTTGCACTGATCCAAAAAAGAATTGGATCATGGTTGCCGCACGCGACCTCGGTGGCCCGGGAACGAAATTCCCTGGCACCAGTAACGTCGAAAAACGCACGCGGGCCATTTGTTCGAAAATTGCTAAGCGCTACAACGGTGGTTCAAGTTTCCCGAGTTGGTGGGCGATATGGCCAACCGATCGCGGCTGGAAGGAAGGCCGCCGCGAAGGCCAGT
Organism: Bifidobacterium breve; assembly: GCA_945870085.1. Classification (GTDB taxonomy): domain Bacteria; phylum Actinomycetota; class Actinomycetes; order S36-B12; family S36-B12. The sequence continues at coordinate 2,225 of CAMBQX010000174.1, forward strand.
GCCTGGTGCCGCTCGCGCAATACAACAAGGAAGTGGCCCCAGCAGTGGCTTCAGCTTGATTAACTACGCATAAATAGGTGATATAGTCTGACTATGCGTAGTGAAGCACCCCCGCTGCTCCCGATCTTTCGTACCCGTGCCCAAGGGGAAATCTTGGCCCTGGTCCTGCAGGACCCGGATCAGGAGTGGACCGTCTCGGATTTGGCCCGCGCCACCGAGGTGCCCCTCACCACTGCACAATCTGAGATCACCCGACTTGAATCCGGCGCTCTTCTCTCCTCGCGCAAGGTCGGCCGCACTCGGCTCGTCCGAGCCAATAAGGCCAACCCGGCTACCGCTCCACTAGCGCAAGTCGTCTTACTTACTTTCGGGCCGAGACCGGTCATTGCGAACGCATTCGCAAACCTCGGTGCGCAACGGGTCATCATCTTCGGGTCATGGGCTGCGCGACTACTCGGTGAACCTGGCCCAGCACCTACCGATGTAGATGTGCTTGTCGTTGGCGATGGCATCTCGCGCACTGCCCTCTACGCCGCGGCGGAGAGCGCTCAGGCACGGCTTGGACGTCAGGTGAATCCAATACTGCGCAGCACGGGTGCATGGGCCGAACCCGGCAAGGATCCGCTCATCGATGAAATCCTTCGGAGCCCCAGAGTCGATGTCACCAACCCGCCGACGCGAACGTCGGTCGCATCGTGAGCTGGCAACTAGGTGCCGCTCGAGTCAATGAGCTTCTAACCGGAGGTAATCTCGATTATGTGCAAGGTATCGCCGCTGACGGTGGGCCACTACTTGCCTCGGCCGCTGGCTTGCTGCAGTCCGCAACCCGCGAAGCTGACGTTAATCCTGAAGCGGCATATGTTCTCGCTTATGACGCCGCTCGAAAAGCGTGCGCCGCGCTACTTGCTCAGCAAGGTCTGCGTACCAAAGCCTCCGGCCACCATGTCACCACTGAAGAAGTCGTTCGCGCCCAGTTCGGAGGCCCATTCGATGCGTTCGGCGCCTTGCGCAGGCGCCGCGCAGAGATTGAGTATCCACGCCATCCCGGAGAGGATGTCTCACCCAATGAAGCGGCCGAGGCAATCGAGTCAGCCCGGACAATCATCGATGCGGCGGCCGCACTGATCGGGCAGTTGTCGATGTACAGCGCCGGAGGAAACTAGTAATTGTGATCGCGTTTACGAACTCGCACCAGATTAATCGATGACGGTACGCCGCGGGCCAATCCCCCATACGGCGTAATTCCACATCCAGTCGGCCATAACACTCACCCGGTTTCGGCCACCCGCGAGATAAGCAACATGCAGCGCCAACCAAGCCAGCCAAGCCGGCGTACCGTGCATCCTCATCCCACCAGGCATCTCTACGACCGCGCGCCTCCGCCCGATAGTTGCCATTTGACCTTTGTCCTTGTAGGCGAAATCCGTAAGTGGCTGGCCCGCTAGGCGTGCACTGATCTGCTTGGCAACATGGCGGCCCATCTGCAGCGCAACCGGAGCAACCATCGGCAGTGGCCTACCATCGACCCCATCTAAGCTCGCCGTGTCTCCAATAACCCAGAGACCTTCGGATAATTCGAGGGTTGCTGGCACCCGCAGTCGGTTTGCACGATCGGCAACGCCTAGGGTCGTCCAGGTTTCTGGGGCAGAAACACCCGCGGCCCAGATGGTCGTACCAGCGGGCAATACTTCACCTGATTTCAAGTGGACATCTGATTCATACATACGGTCGACGGCTGCATC
>CAMBQX010000175.1 GCA_945870085.1 Bifidobacterium breve
CCAAAGCCCAGATCGCAGGTCGCCTTAGTCGCAGATTCATCTTGGGGTAAGGATAAGCCCTGTGACAACAACTTCAGCGGCCGCCGCGGTCCTTTACGAGGTTAATGGCCCAGTGGCCATCTTGACCTTCAACCGTCATGAGCAGCGCAACCGGCTGAACCCGGATGCCATGGCGCTAACCCGCGCCCACCTTGCAAGCGCGGTTGCCGACGAGGCGGTGCGCGTGATCGTGCTGACCGGCGACGGCAACACCTTTTGTTCGGGCGCTGACTTAGCGGCCGCGGTAAATGCTGATGGCGTCGGTGCTGGTGGCGCGAACTTCGCGGGCTCGGGGCCGGCGGAGTTAGTACTTTTACTTAAGGCCTTACTCGATTGCCCGAAGCCGACCATCGCGCGCATCCAAGGCCACGTTGCTGCCGGTGGCACCGGCATCGTCGCCTCCTGTGATATCGCGATCGCATCGGCCGATGCGAAGTTTGCATTTTCCGAAGTGCGCCTCGGGCTTGCACCGGCGGTGATCTCTGTGGTGTGCCTAGCGGTGATGAATCGCCGTGATGCTCAAGAGTTACTGCTCACCGGTGATCGCGTGGATGCCGCCCGCGTGTTACGTGCCGGGCTTATCACCTCGGTGGTTGCCTCGGAGTCCGAAAACCCCGGTGCCCTAGATGACGAAGTTAACCGCTACGCCGCGATGTTTGCAAAGTGCGGGCCCCAGGCACTTGTGCACACCAAGGAGTTGTTACGGAGGGTTCCCACCCTTCCGCGCGATGAGGCATTCGATTGGACGAGTGAATTCTCCGCCGGGATTTTCGCCTCGGCAGAGGGCATCGAAGGAATGACGGCCTACTTGGCTAAGCGCCCACCTGCTTGGGATAAAACCACGCCTTAAGTGGTGGAGGTTTGTTAGCAGGCTCGTCTAGCCGCGAATGATCGCGTTACTCGCCAAAGTGAGCTCTGGCCCGGTTGCCGCGCGTACCTCATCGACACTGACATCCGGTGCGGTTTCGACAAGCACTAGGCCACCGGGGGCGACGTCAATTACCGCCATATCGGTGATGATGCGATTGACAACCTTTTTGCCGGTGAGCGGAAGTGAGCACTCGGCAACGATCTTGTGGGTGCCATCGCGGGCGACATGCTCCATCATGACGATAACCAGACCCGCACCGTGCACCAGATCCATCGCACCGCCCATGCCCTTGACCATCTTGCCGGGGATCATCCAGTTTGCGAGATCACCGGTGGTTGACACCTGCATGGCACCGAGCACCGCCGCGTCAATATGACCGCCGCGAATCATCCCGAAACTGGTTGCCGAATCGAAGAACGATGCACCAGGGAGCACGGTGACGGTCTCTTTACCGGCATTGATGAGATCGGGGTCGACGTGGCCATCTTCAGGGTAGGGGCCGGTGCCGAGAATCCCGTTCTCGCTTTGCAAAATAACGTTGACGCCGGCCGGTAGATGGTTCGGGATCAAGGTCGGCAGGCCAATGCCGAGGTTGACATATTGGCCGTCGGTTAGTTCTTCACCAACACGTGCGGCCATCTCTTCGCGGGTCCAGGTCATGATGGGTTCCTAACGGTGCGGCGCTCGATGCGCTTGCCGGCAACTTGCTCGGGGGTCAGGGCGACGACACGTTGCACGAAAACACCGGGCACGTGCACGTGTTGCGGGTCAATTTCACCGGGTTCGACTAGTTGCTCGACCTCAGCGATTGTGATCCGCCCCGCGGTGGCGGCGAGGGAGTTGAAGTTACGGGTTGCCTTATCAAAAACGAGGTTGCCCGTGGTGTCGCCGACGCTTGCGCGCACAAGCGCAAAGTCGGTGGTGATGCCACGCTCGAGCACGTAATCACGTAGCTGACCGCGCACCTCGAACTCGCGCACCTCTTTCGGCTGGGAGGCAACGGCCACCGTGCCGTCGGCGTTATGGCGAAGTGGCATCCCGCCTTCGGCGACGAAGGTGCCGACACCGGCAGGGGTGAAAAAGGCAGGAATACCCGCGCCGCCGGCGCGTAGCCGCTCGGCCAGGGTGCCCTGCGGCACCAATTCAACTTCGAGTTCGCCGGTTAGATATTGACGCTCGAACTCCTTGTTCTCGCCGACATAAGACGAAGTCATTCGCGCGATTAGCCCGGCGCGGAGCAGTAGGCCAAGGCCCCAGTCATCGACACCGCAGTTATTGCTCACGACATCAAGGCCGGTGGGTTTGGTTTCGAGTAATGCGCTGATCAGAGTGTCAGGGATACCAGAGAGCCCGAAGCCGCCGACGGCGATACTTGCCCCACTGGAGATATCAGCGACCGCTTCGCGGGCGGATGCCACCACCTTGCTCATGACTTGTCGACCCTTCGTTAGGTCTTGCGCTTACCTAAGCAAAAATTTTTAAAGGAGTTCCAAGATGGTGGCATTGGCCATGCCTCCACCTTCACACATTGTCTGCAGACCGTACTTGATGTTATTTCGACGCATGTGATGGAGCATGGTAGTCATGAGGCGTGCACCAGATGCACCTAGTGGGTGGCCAAGTGCGATGGCGCCGCCATTTGGGTTGGTTAGCTCCGGGTCAGCGCCGATCTCTCGGTACCAAGCACCGAGCACCGCGGCAAATGCCTCATTAACTTCAAAAGTGCCGATATCGGAAAGCGAAAGCCCGCTGCGCTGCAACACTTTCTTGGTCGCGGGGATCGGGCCGGTCAACATGATGATCGGGTCTACGCCGGCGAGGGCAAAGGTATGGAAGCGTGCCAGGGGCTTGAGCCCGAACTCGCGGGCTTTCTCCGATGAGGTGATTAGCATCGCCGCGGAACCGTCGGAAATTTGCGAGGCATTGCCGGCGGTGACAACACCGCCCTCTTTGAACGGGGTTTTCAAACCCGCCAGCGACTCCAAGGTGGTGCCGGCACGGATCCCTTGATCGGTGCTGACAACTCCATCTGCTGTGGTGATCGGGATGATCTCGTCAGCAAAAAGACCAGCAGCAGTGGCGGCAGCGGCCCGCTCATTTGAGGTTACCGCGATCGCATCAAGGTCAGTGCGGCTCAGATTCCATTGCTCAGCGATCATCTCGGCGCTGATGCCTTGGCCAACCAAACCACCGTTATAACGATCAATCATGCGGGGCCCAAACGGGCCATCGCCGCCGGCGGCATTGGAGAACATTGGCACGCGTGACATAGATTCGACGCCACCAGCAATCACGAAGTCATATTGCCCAGCTATCACGCCGGCGGCTCCAAAGTGCGCAGCCTGCTGGCTCGACCCGCACTGCCTATCGATTGTTACACCGGTTACTTCCTCGGGGAAGCCAGCCGCTAGCGCGGCATTTCGACCAACATTGAAAGCTTGTTCACCAACTTGCGAGACCGCGCCCCAGATGACGTCGTCAACGATTGCCGGATCGATGCCGGTGCGCTCGACCAAACCCTGGAGCACCATCGCCGACAGATCTACCGGGTGGATTCCGCTCAGTGCGCCTTTCTCGGCCTTGCCGATGCCGACCGGGCTGCGCACTGCACCGACGATGACTGCGTCGCGAACCATTTTGTCTCCCTTGATGGTTTTTTTTGGGGGGTGTGTGATGCTACTGATAGCCGGACCGGGACTACATCGAGATGCCACCGTCGACAGGTAGCACGACCCCTGTTACGTATGCGGCTTCTTCAGAGGCAAGGAATCCGACGGCAGCGCAAATTTCGACGGGTTCAGCAAACCTTCCAGCCGGGATACCTGCGGTCAGCTCGGCTAGCTTGTCAGCGGGTATTGAGGCGATCATTCGCGTCGCCGCACTTGGCGAGATGGCGTTTACGGTTACCCCAAACCGCGCGAGTTCCTTTGCGGCCGTCTTGGTGAACCCGATGATGCCGGCTTTAGCCATCGAGTAGTTGGCCTGGCCGGTGTTGCCGCGCAACCCGGTATACGAAGTCACATTGATCACGCGGCCATATTCCTGCGC
>CAMBQX010000176.1 GCA_945870085.1 Bifidobacterium breve
TCGAGCACCTGAGTCTCATAATAAGATTTCCGGGCGAGTAACAGATGTTTCATATGCGGGTGTCTCTACCCAATATCTGGTGCGCACCCCCTGGGATCAAGAACTCACTGTTTTCGAACAGAATGTAATTGTCGGCGACCGCTGCTCTGTTGGCGATGAAGTGCTACTTCATTGGGCTCCCGAACACACATTCGGCCTTGAGAACCTCGGCGGTTAGCAGTGTCACCGATTCTGGTAGCAGGGCCGAGTAAGCCGGTGGTGGTAGCAAAACGCCGTTCCCGTACCGGTTACCTGCTCTTGTTCCCGGGCATGACTTGGTTGGCTATATTTTTCGCGATCCCTTTTGTTACCTTGTTTATGACGAGTTTGCAGGAGCCGGTTCCTGGCAAAATGGGAAAGTATCAGGCCGGTTTTCAACTCAGTAACTACACGAATGCCATGGCCGAGTACTGGCCGCAATTCCTCAGATCATTTATCTATGCTGGCATTGCGACCCTGCTGGCCCTTGTTATCGCCTATCCATTGGCGTACTTCATTGCGATGAAGGGCGGTAAGTGGCGTCCGCTGCTTTTAGTGTTAGTGATCGCTCCGTCATTCGCATCCTTCTTACTTCGCACCTACGCCTGGCGCACCATCTTGGCAGACGAAGGCCCGATCACCTCATTCTTTAATGCACTGCACTTACTGCCAGATGATCGAATCCTGAACACCGGCATTGCCGTGGTCGCTGGCTTGACATACAACTTCCTGCCTTTCATGATTTTGCCGCTATATGCGGCACTTGAGAAAATTGATCCGCGTCTAATTGAGGCGTCCAGCGACCTGTATTCGTCAGCTGTGGCGACTTTTCGTAAGATCACGTGGCCGCTGTCGCTGCCGGGGGTAGTCGCGGGCACCTTGCTAACTTTCATTCCGGCAGCCGGTGATTACATCAATGCCGAGTTACTTGGATCGACCAAGGATCGAATGATCGGCAATGTGATCCAGACCAACTTCATTGAATTTCGAGATTATCCGACGGCCAGCGCCCTGTCATTTGTTTTGATGGCGGCGATCTTGGTAATGGTGTTTACGTATATCCGCCGAGCCGGGACGGAGGATTTACTCTGATGCGCTGGCTTCGGCGAAATCTATTGGGGATCATCGCAATTCTCGTCTTGATTTACCTCTTCATACCTATCGCTGTTGTTGCGATCTTAAGTTTCAATAAGCCATCGGGTAAGTTCAATATCAGTTGGACGCAATTCTCGACCGATGCCTGGACTAATCTCTGCGGGGTTCCAGGAGTTTGCTCATCATTCGCAACGAGTATTCAAATCGGAATTATCTCAACAGTCGTAGCCACGGCGCTGGGAACGATGATTGCGTTCGCATTGGTGCGGTACCGTTTTCGCGGCCGCAGCACTACCAACCTACTGATCTTTTTGCCGATGGCCACCCCTGAAGTTGTTATGGGTTCGAGCCTCTTGGCGCTGTTCTTGAACCTGCGATTCCCGTTGGGTCAATGGACGGTGATCATTGCGCACATTATGTTCATAATCTCGTTCGTGGTTGTTACCGTGAAAGCTAGGCTGCAGGGCCTTGATCCACGACTTGAAGAAGCCGCACGAGATCTATATGCCGATCCGAAATCCACTTTCAGATACGTAACGTTGCCGCTGGTTGCGCCAGGCATCGCCGGAGCCGCCTTACTTGGTTTCTCCCTTTCGTTCGACGACTTCATCATCAGCTATTTCAATGCTGGCACCTTGGTCACCTTCCCAATTTTCATTTGGGGAGCGGCTCAACGTGGAATACCGGTGCAGGTTAATGCGCTGGCTACACTGGTATTTGTGATTGCGCTACTGGTTGTGCTTAGTAGTCAATTGGTCAACTACCGGCGCCGCAAAAAACTAATGTCAACTTGACCTCTGAGTTTTCAGCAAAGGCCTCGGGTGAGGCCGCGATCTGGTTGAAGGGACTGGTGGGATCACCGAGGTGTTGATCTCGGTTTCCGATGGTCCCCTCTCCGAAAGGCTCAATCCGTGTTCAACGACACGCAAACTGACGCTTCAGTTCGCTCCCTAAAGGGCGCCCGCAATGAAATCTTTTGGCTTGATGACCCGGGGCGCCCGGCGGCGCTCCCGCCATTGGAGACGCATACCACCGCCGACCTGTGTGTAGTTGGAGCCGGGTTCAGTGGGCTCTGGACCGCGGTACTTGCCAAGGAAGAACACCCGGACTGGAGTGTGGTAGTTCTCGAAGGTACTCGGATTGCTGGTGGAGCTACCGGGCGAAATGGTGGTTTTTGCTCCGCATCCCTGACCCACGGGTTGGCCAATGGGCTAAGTCGGTGGCCCACCGAAATCTCGACGTTGCTGCGACTCGGAAATCAGAACCTTGACTCCATCGAGGATTTCATAAAGCAGCACGGCATCGACTGCGAATTCATCAGATCCGGTGATTTAGCGCTCGCTGTTGAGCCTTATCAATTGAACGCGATACAAGAGGCCGCTGCCGCGGGTCGGGCACTTGGGATCGACTATCACTTGCTGACGAGCGAGCAGACGCGAGAGCGAGTTGATTCAACTACCTATCTCGGTGGGCTATTTGATCCGTCCGGCACCGCAATGCTCAATCCTGCTCGACTGGCTTGGGGGCTGGCGAAGGTGGCTGCGGAGCTAGGAGTTGTGATCCATGAGCACACCCCGGTAATAGACCTTAAGGATCAAGGTGCATCGGTCAGTGTCTTCACCCGGTCGGGAAGTGTCGCAGCCAGCCGTGTGGCATTAGCCACGAATGCGTACCCACCCCTCCTGCGGCGTATCAGCAACTATGTAGTGCCCGTATACGACTTTGTCCTGATGTCTCAGCCACTCACTACCGAGCAGCGAGCATCGGTAGGTTGGCAAGGTCGCGAAGGCTTATCTGACAGCGGGAATCAATTCCACTATTACCGAATTACCGAAGATGGCCGAATACTGTGGGGCGGGTATGACGCGGTGTATCACCGCAGTAATGGCTTCGGGCGCCAGCATGAAGTCGATGACGAGTCATTCAAACGATTGGCTGCACATTTTTTTCAGACTTTCCCGCAATTAGCTGGGTTAGAGTTTTCCCATCTTTGGGGCGGCGCGATTGATACCTGCTCGCGATTCAGCGCTTTTTGGGGTAAGGCCCACGGGGGGAAGACCGCCTACGTCACTGGTTACACGGGGCTGGGCGTTGGATCCTCGAGGTTTGGCGCTGAAGTGATGCTCGATCTGTTGCATGACCGCCAGACCGAGCGCACCGAATTACAGATGGTCAAGAAGAAACCCAAGCCGTTTCCACAGGAGCCGGTTAGGTCAATCGGTATTGATTGGACCACCAGGTCGCTGAAGTCGGCTGATCGAAACGGGGGCCGGCGCAATTTGTGGCTGCGAACCTTGGATCGTTTCGGACTAGGCTTTGACTCCTAGATGCGCCGTACTAAGGTCGGGATATGACGCGTTACGGATCTCAGTTCGGGCCAGACATCACTTTCCTCGGGGTGGCTCGGTGCGACCTGGATACCCCTAGTACTTACGAAGATGCTGACATTGTGATTTTGGGAGCGCCCTTTGATGGCGGAACCTCATTTCGCAGTGGAGCGCGCTTTGGGCCGCAGGCAATGCGGGCAACGTGCTACCTGCCACATGACGGTAGCCGCCCATCCCTAGCTATGCGCGTTGATGGTCTTGTTGACATGAAAGTTGTCGACGCTGGTGATGTTGAGATGTACAGCGGCGACGCAGCAACCGCATGTGCATCACTTGAGGCGGTAGTTGAGAAGGTCGCTAAGACCGGTGCCATCCCGATCATCTTGGGCGGTGACCACACGATTACCTGGCCAGATGTTACCGGTGTCGCGCGGGCGCGCGGCTGGGGCAAGGTAGCGATCATTCACTTCGACGCCCATGCCGATACCGGCGATACCTGTTTTGGGTC
>CAMBQX010000177.1 GCA_945870085.1 Bifidobacterium breve
ACTTCTATGTGCTTGGCACCTTGAATCATTCGCTCTATGTAAACTTCGCCACTGCCAAATGCTGATAGTGCCTCCGCTTGGGCAACTGGCAGCACACTTCGTAATTCGGTCTCGTCTCCTGCGATGCGGATACCCCGCCCGCCGCCGCCGGCCGAGGCCTTCACTGCGACCGGGTATCCAGTGCGAGCGGCCACGATCACCGCGTCCTCTATACCAAGGACCGGTCCGTTAGACCCTGGGATAGTTGGCACACCAGCGGCGATGGCCGCCTTGATTGCCTGAGCCTTATCACCCATCTGGGTGATGGCAGCCGGGCTCGGGCCGACAAATATTAGGTTATTTGCCGCTAGCCGCTCCGCGAACTCGGCCCGCTCGGATAAAAAACCATAACCAGGGTGAACAGCATCGGCTCCGGAGCGAATTGCCGCATCGATGACATTATCAATTACTAAATAACTCTTATTTGCAGGTGCAGGACCAATTATTTCAAAATGATCGGCAGTCCGAGTGTGTAGTGCATCAACATCAGCTTCACTGCACACAGCAACTGTTTCAATACCAAGTTCTCTCGCGGCTCGCATAATGCGCACTGCTATCTCACCACGATTGGCAACAAGCAATTTCTTCATCTAGGAATCAGTCTCCAGCACCGCTATGACATCACCAGGTCCAATAATGTCTTCTGCCTGAACCTCAAATGACATGATTTTGCCAGCCGCACCCGCCTTGATCTCGGCGTACTGCTTCATAATTTCTACCAGTCCGATGGTCGTATCGGGGGTTACCACATCACCGATGGCAACGTACTCATCCTGATCTGGGCTGGGCCGCCGGTAAAACACTCCCGGAAGCGGGGCCTGAATCTCATGCGCACCCACGTTTATCCCTTCCTCTCGAACTCTTAAGCGGATTCAAAACTTGAAACAACTTCACGGACCGCCCTTGCAACGTCTACAGCATTTGGAGTGTCAGAGTGCACGCAGATGCTTTCGAATCGAATGGGCACACTCTCACCGGTATCAGCAATTAGTGCCCCGTCCACAAGGCCTCTTCGCGCCCGGTCGGCAGCCGTATCAGGTGGAGTCGCACTCGGACGGCGCACAATTATCAATGACCCATCTGCTCGATAACCGAGATCAACATATAGCTCGCCAACGAAGGGGATACCGCGTCGCTTCGCCACATTTTCATGTGCCGTATTTGACATCCCGTAGACGGGTACCCCATAAAGCTCAGCAACATCGCAGACCGCATCCATTAAGCGCTCATCGCGGGCCACCATGCCGTATAGCGATCCATGCGGCTTGATGTGGTCAAGTTCAACCCCGGTCGCCCTTAGAAATGCCGACAGCGCACCGACCTGATAAAGCACGATGTCGCGGACTTCCTCGGGCTCCATTTTCATTTCACGCCTGCCAAAGCCCCAGATATCAGGTAACCCCGGGTGCGCCCCAATGGTCACGCCCGCCGCGGCGGCCTTAAGTACAGTCTCGTGCATACCGGTCGGATCCCCAGAATGGAATCCGCATGCCACGTTGGCGGTGTCAATGAACTCAAGCAGCCCTTCATCATTTCCGAATGAGTGAATACCCAGGGACTCACCCATATCTGAATTGACACTTATGCTCACTTTAGAATCCCTTTCAGGTTGGCAGGCAACTCACCTGGAACCATGTCATAGGTCACCCACATGGTTCGACTCGCGAAATGGTCGTAAACCGAACGCGCTCGATGATTGTCATCAGCGGTTATCCAGCGAACAACCGTCCAGCCATTGTCGGCAGCGATCTGCTTCAAGCCATATAGCAGCGCATCGGCGACGGCCGACCCGCGCACATCATGATCGACTAAAAGATCATCTAGGAAGCAGCCGACACTCCCCGCAAGAGGCCTGATGAACGGCCGGTAATGCGCCAACCCATGTGCCACGCCGTCAGCATCTTTTGCTAGCAAGCAGTTAAGTGGGTGCTCAGAATCCATCAGCCATGACCAAATCAAATCCTGGTGCTCTTCGCGAACCGGCACCCCGTAGTGCTCCGCGAACTGCCGGTAGAGATGGCGCCACCGGGTGAGATCCGCTGGCGTTGCTGGCACCAAGGTGTAGCCGGCAGCCTTTGCCACTAGGTGAGGCCGGCCATCCTTGGTTGTAGCGGTCGGTGCACCACTCGGAATCACGTCAGTCATGAGGCGCCCTCGGCAACGGTAGCCTTGCGGCGGCGAACCCAACTGGTTATTTCACGGCCTCCGGTTATTCCAGCGGGCCGAGCAATTAGCACCAGTAGCAAAATTAAGGCTAAAACCATTTCGGTCAGCCCGGGTGCATCAATTTGTGGAATCGGCCCAATCCCCTGCGTTTCTACAGTGCGAAGCAGTTCGGCAAGTACCTGAACCACGATCACACCGACCACGGCGCCGGTTAGACTTCCGAGCCCGCCAATAACGAGCATCGAAATGATGAAGAATGTCAGGGCGATACTAAATGTTTGGGCCGAGAACGTAGCGATGTAATGCCCATAAAGGGCACCACCGAAAGCGGCAATACTGCAACTGGCCACCCAGCCCCAAAGTCGTTCAATCGGGATGGAAATCCCTATCGACATCGCAGCTTTATCATCCTCACGGGTGGCGATAAGCCGTCTCCCGCGTCTGGTTACTTGGTAGAGGGCGGCACTTGCAATAACCAGCACGACCGCACCAAGAGCCCACCACAATGTCGTCTCTTTAGGCACCCCGACCATTGTGCTTTCACCACGGGTGACCGCTTTCCACTTTGTCACGACGACCTGCACCACGACCAAGAAGGCCAAAGTTCCGATACCCGCTGCCAAACCGCTCAGGCGGACCAGCGGAACACCAACCAGCAGCGCTATGACAGCGGTGAACGCAACCGAAATCAAGATACCTAAGGGCACCGGTACCGTAAAACTCAAAAGCCAATTCAGAAAATCTGGCATATCGGGGAACAGGCTGGGCTTCTTATCCGCAGGGATGGTAATGAGCGCCGAGGTAAAGGCCGCGATCATCGCGAAAGCGACTGAGCCAAATGATACGACTCCGGAGTTGCCCGAGAACACGTGCAGCCCAATAACCATCACCATCAGAATTAACGCGGTAGTGCAGCGCTGGATCATAGAAACGTCATTGGTCAGCGAAATGAGAAAGGTCACGATAATGATTGGCACTGCTAGCAAGCCTGCAAGCCAAGCCCAGCGAGACCAAGTGGACACGGAACTTTTCACTAGACCCGCACCCCCTTAGCCGCAATCAGGCCGCCCGGTCTAATTAGTAGAACAACAATTACCAGGGTGTATAGGAACGCATCGGCGAAAACTCGAAGCTCCATAGGCAAGAGCGCATTTAGCATCGTGTAGACAAAACCCATTAGGAAGCCGCCAAGGGCCGCACCAACCATGCTCCCGAGGCCCCCAATCACCGCGCCAACAAAAGCGATGAGCACGATCGACTCCCCGCTGGACCAACTGACGTTGGTACGAGTAGCGAAGAATAAGATGGCGACAATTGCGGCTATAGTTCCCGAAATTACAAATGCTGCCGCGATGACCCGGTTTGATCTAATTCCAACCAGCGCCGCCATGCCGACATCCTCGGTCGAAGCCCGCAGTTGAATTCCAATATTGGTCTTGCGGAGCAATAGCGCCAACCCAATCAAGACTAAGGTGGTGGTAACCAAGGTCAAAATAACTTGCCGCGAAATAATCAACCCGGCAACCTCGTACTGCACCGACAACTCAGAAAACTGTTCCAGCGGCTTTGGATTAGCGCCGAAGGCCACACGCGCCAGTTGCTGCAGGAATTGCGCAAGCGCAAATGAGGTCACCAGCATGGTCATTGCCGTGGCATTTCGCACCGGTCTAAATGCCAGTCGCTCCATCAATAGCGAAACAAATACAACTACCAGAATTGTCCCGAGTATCAAGAGCCACCA
>CAMBQX010000178.1 GCA_945870085.1 Bifidobacterium breve
GACTTCAAGAACACGGGCACCACCATCGAGTGGAAAGGTGAACTCGGCGTTGAAATCACCTCCGGCACTGAGGAGCGAGCCAAGGCGGCCCTGGATGTCTTCCAGGAAAAGATCATCAAGCGTGGACTCAGCCTTAAGTGTTTCGAGGCAAAAGACCCCCGGTCATCTGGCAAGGAGTACAAGATCGATGGCACCTTCAAAGCTGGGATCAGCCAAGAGCAGGCTAAGAAGCTGGGCAAGCTAATTCGCGATGAGGGCCCAAAAGCCGTCAAGTCACAGGTCATGGGCGAAGAACTACGCGTATCGAGCAAGAGCCGTGATGACCTACAAGCGGTGCAGGCCTTAGTCAAAGAAGCCGAACTTGATTTCGCGGTGCAGTTCGTCAACTACCGCTGACCGTGCGGATTACTCCCGGCTCTTTCCCCAAGACTCGAGTTCGTTGATCCCCTGAACTAGCCCACTTGGGCTACCCGCTGCGTAATCAAAATCCGGCTGCCAGGCCAGCGCATCAAAAGGGCACAAGTCAACACAAATCCCGCAGTACATGCATAACCCAAAATCGATGGTGAATGCATCGAGGACACTGACAGTTCGCGGCCGGCGAGCGCCCGGTTCGGTTACTTCTTCATCATGGCTTTCCAGCTCAATGCACCAGGCTGGGCACTCGCGGACGCAGATCATGCACGAGGTGCATGCCGATGCGGTGAGAGCGATTACACCGTGCGCCTGCGCTGGGATCCCAATCGAGCTTGTCATACCTGAAGCCAATCTTCGGTCACTCCGATTGGCTGCTGCTTACGATGCGATGGCTGGCCCGGCCACGGCTTCAGCATTCGGGCGGCGAGCACCGTTGACTTAAGCATGGGCGGTGAACCAAGTAGTGAGCGCCTTAGCAGCGGGCGCTCATCTACTAGCCCCACAAAATAAATCCCAAACATTTCAGCGGTTTCGCGCTCATGCCAAACCGCGCCCCGGTAGATACTGGCAATGCTGGTTACTTCGCCTAGGTTCGAGTCAATCAAGGTTGCCAACAATTGTGACTGCTTGTTCTCGGGGTTTACTACTCGGGCAATAACTTCGAGTTGGCTATCACGTTCATACGCCGTCAGAAAATCAAAGAAATGAAAACCACGCGCTAGCAACTCACGAAATTCATCGGCCCAAAGTGCCGTATCAATATTGCGCATTAGTTGACCGTGATTTCGTCGCGCAATTGACGCAGACCCGCGATTAGTGCCTCGGGCCGCGGCGGGCAACCGGGGATATATACCGAAACCGGCACCAGCTGATCCACCCCCTTTGTGACACTCGGGGCGTCCCAATATGGACCACCGGTATTGGCACAGGCACCGAACGAGACCGCCGCTTTGGGTTCTGGGAGTTGCTCCCATGCGCGCAACACCGCAGGTGCCAGCGCATCGGTGACCGTGCCCGAGATGAGCAAGATCGTGGTGCCATGGTCTGGGCTAGGCACGGTTGCACTGTCGACGAGCAACCCGGTGGTGATCGCCGAACCCACCTCGAGGGAGCAGCAAGCCAGCCCAATATCAAGGATCTGGACTCGCAGGCTGGGATCAGCGGCCACCACATAGGTGGTCGGGCTCGAGGGCTGGTAGCCGGGTGCGGGCGGGTTCATAAGGTCGAGAGTATTGCCGGAGCCCACGTAAGTGACAAATACCTCCTTTCGAATCCTCCCCATGACTGCGCCGGACCCACCAGCAGGGCACAATAGGGTCACCATTCGGGTCGCTGGACTCAGGAGAAACCACGTGAGCAAGCAGGTTGTGCAACTCAGCAGGGTCGTAATCCGCTTTGCTGGTGACTCCGGCGATGGCATGCAATTGACCGGTGACCGGTTCACCTCCGAAACCGCCGGGATGGGCAATGACCTTTCGACCCTCCCTGACTTCCCCGCTGAGATTCGGGCACCTGCCGGAACTTTGCCGGGCGTCTCGGCCTTCCAGTTGCACTTCGCCGACCACGACATCATGACCCCTGGCGACTCCCCCAATGTGCTGGTGGCAATGAATCCGGCGGCGCTCAAAGCCAATCTTCACGATGTGCCGCGCGGTGCCGACATCATTGTCAACACCGATGAATTCACCAAGCGCAATTTAGTTAAAGTCGGCTACGAAAGTAATCCGATTGAAGACGGTTCACTCGATCAGTTCAAAGTGCACCCGATTGCGCTGACTTCGATGACGGTCGAAGCCCTGAAAGAATTCGAAATTTCCAAGAAGGAGGCCGAGCGGGCGAAGAATATGTTTGCCCTCGGCCTACTTTGCTGGCTGTACCACCGGCCCACCGAAGGTACTGCCGAATTCTTGAAAGCTAAGTTCGGCAAGAATCCGGAAATCATGAAGGCCAATCTGCGGGCTTTCGAGGCTGGCTGGTCATACGGCGAGACCACCGAAGAGTTCTCGATTCAATACGAGATCAACCCAGCGCCGATGAAATCCGGCACCTACCGAAATATGTCGGGAAATTTAGCCCTTTCCTACGGCTTAATCGCCGCCTCGAAGTTATCCGGCCTCACCTTGTTCCTAGGCTCCTACCCGATCACGCCAGCTTCTGACATCTTGCATGAGCTCAGTCGGCACAAGCGCTTTGGTGTCATGACTTTTCAAGCCGAAGACGAAATTGCCGGTGTTGGTGCCGCAATTGGCGCCTCATACGGCGGGGCGCTCGGTGTTACCACTACGTCCGGCCCGGGCGTAGCCTTGAAGTCTGAGGCTATCGGGCTGGCCGTCTCACTCGAGTTACCGCTCCTTGTAGTTGACGTGCAACGTGGTGGCCCGTCAACGGGGCTGCCAACAAAAACTGAGCAGTCCGATCTCCTGCAGGCCATGTTTGGACGCAATGGTGAAGCTCCGGTGCCCATTGTCGCTCCGCAGTCACCTTCTGACTGCTTCTTCGCGGCAATCGAAGCCGCAAGAATCGCCATCACTTACCGCACGCCGGTGTTCTTGCTCTCAGATGGCTATCTCGCAAATGGATCTGAGCCCTGGTGCGTCCCCGACGTCAGCCTGCTGGCCAAGATCGACCCCAACTTCGCCACCGAACTCAACCATGAAGGCGCTGACGGCACCATGGAGTTCTGGCCATATCTTCGCGACCCCGAAACCCTTGCCCGCCCGTGGGCGATACCCGGGACCGCGGGCCTCGAGCATCGAATTGGCGGCATTGAGAAAGCCGATGGCGCCGGCACCATCTCATATGACGCCGATAATCACGACAAGATGGTGCGGCTGCGCCAAGCAAAAGTGGATGCCATTGCGCGCACGATTCCTGAACTCGTGGTCGACGACCCCGACGGGGATGCCCGCGTTTTGATTATGGGCTGGGGGTCAACATACGGGCCGATCGGTGCAGCTTGCCGTTTGGTGCGCGCTGAAGGCAAGTCGGTGGCCCAGATTCATCTGCGCCATGTCAACCCTTTCCCGTCGAATCTTGAGACGATCCTAAAGAGCTACGACCGAGTGATCCTGCCTGAAATGAATCTAGGCCAACTTTCGATGCTCCTTCGCGCCAAGTATCTAGTCGACATCATCGGTTACAACCAAGTACGAGGCATGCCATTTAAGTCCGATGAACTAGCCACCGTGATCAATGACGTACTCGAGAGCATGTGAGGAAGACATGACAACTGATGCATTCCCAGCCCTGTCGTTAGTCCCGAAAGCTGAGGCGCTACAGACGGCCAAGGATTTCAAGTCAGACCAAGAGGTGCGTTGGTGCCCAGGGTGTGGTGACTACGCGATCTTGTCGACAGTACAAAGCTTCCTGCCTGATCTTGGATTAAAGCGCGAGAATATTGTCTTCGTTTCCGGTATCGGTTGCTCATCGCGCTTCCCTTACTACCTCGATACCTTCGGCCTGCATTCGATCCACGGGCGCGCTCCGGCGATTGCCACCGGGCTCGCAACTTCACG
>CAMBQX010000179.1 GCA_945870085.1 Bifidobacterium breve
AACAGAAGGGCGACAATCACCCAGTTGGCCACCAAGGAGGAGCCCCCGTATGACAGGAATGGGGTGGTCAGGCCGGTGAGTGGGATCAAGCGCGTCACACCGCCGACGATCACAAATACCTGCAGTGCCAACGTAATTGAGAGGCCGGCCGCCAGTAGTTGGCCAAATGAGTCGCGCACCGAAACCGCGGTGCGAAGTCCGCGCTCTATGAGTACCGCGTAGAGCAGAAGTAACGCGAACATGCCGGTTAATCCAAGTTCTTCACCAATGGCCGCGACGATAAAGTCGGTGTTCGCGAATGGCACGAAGTTCGGAAATCCCTGCCCCAAACCAGCACCCATGATGCCGCCGTTGGCGAACCCCTAGAGGGATTGCACAATCTGGTAACCACTCGTATCGGCATAGGACCAAGGATCAAGCCAAACGGTCACGCGGTTTTGCACGTGCTCGAAGAATCGATACGCCAAGAGCGCACCGATTGCAAAAAAGATCGAGCCCAGGATCAACCAAGAGCGGCGTTGGGTCGCGATATAAAGCATCGTGATGAACAGGCCGAAGAATAGCAGCGAGGTACCAAGGTCTCGTTCGAAAACCAGGACTCCTAGGGAGACAACCCAAGCTATTACGAGTGGCCCCAGGTCGCGAATTTGCGGAAACCCAAGGCCGAGGGCTTTGCTACGCACCAAGGCCAACGAGTCGCGCTTAACAACCAAATAGCCCGCGAAGAATAAAGTCAACAGAATTTTCGCCGCCTCGGCCGGCTGAAACGAGAAGCCGCCGATACGCACCCAGAGGGTAGCGCCGTTGACCGTAGTCCCGATTATTGGAGCGAGGGGCAGGACCAGCAAGATGAGACCAAGTAACCCGAAAGAATAGGTGTAGCGCTGCAGCCGGCGATGGTCTTTAACAAGGATTAGTACCGCGACGAACAGCACTACGGCAATTGCGAACCAGGTTAGTTGCGCATAAACATCTGGAGTCGGCTGCGGTGCACTGTTTCGTTCAGCCCGCTGCGCTGCGGCCACATCAATTCGGTAGATCATCACTAAGCCAAGAATTGTGAGCAAGGTGGCTACCGGTAATAGAACCGGATCGGCGTACCGAGCTTTCAAGCGCACCACTATGTGCATCACAAGTGCAAGTGCCCCGACCACCCCAACGGTGACCCAAAGGCGACCAGGGGTGCCTTCACCTGTTGCCCAACCAACCTGAAGGGTGCCGAGGACACCAAGTGCCCACGCGCAGCCGAGCAGCAGCAGCTCAGCGCTGCGGCGACTGGGTTGCCGCCTTGCCAATTGCGGGGGGGAGCCCGCACTCACGAAGGGGCTCCGGGGCACCCATTGGGGGGCGTCAAACTCTGGCAACTCGCCGCACGCGACTGCAGTTCAAAGACGATGCGCTCGGCATCAGTGGAGTCACCGGCGGGGATGCCTTTACTGACCAGCTCTTGATCAAAGAGGGGCAGCGAACCAACTGTCAGCCCGGTGTCAGTTGTTACGGAGGAGAGTGGAATACCGACCAGCGTGCCCGGCACCCCGTTATAAATCGCGACGGTACCGGTGCCGGGGTTCCCGTCAACAGATACGTACCACTGCGAACCGAGCCACGTGCGCGCAATAAATAATCCGCCACCTATTGCACCTAATACCAAAAGAATTGCGATGACACTGATAAGAACGGGACGGCGACGCCTTCGGCGCTGGCCAGCTTTGGCAGCGTCGGTGATTGATTCGCGGTAGGCGCGTTCGGCGGCAGGCACTACCAGATCGGAGTCAATAAGGGCCTGTGGTGCAGTTGGAGGCCCACCAGCAATTCGAGCCTGGGCATCGAGGCGGTCAGGGTCAAGTTGGGCGTCGTGGGGGAAGCGCACATTCGGCAACCGCAAACGCACCCGCGGTTCACCCGCTGCGCCAACAACCACAGGTATTACCGGCTCGTCATCACCAAGAACACCATCGGCAAGTTCTGGGACTTCAACAACATCGGCGATTACCACAGTGACGTTATCCGGGGCACCGCGCTCAAGCGCCAAATCAACCAACGCGGTTACGCAACCGGTTGGGTCACCTTGGCCGAGGATTTCAGCAATCTCAATAAAACTCAAAACCCCAGATAAACCGTCTGAGCAAAGCAGATAACGATCACCAACACGGGCTTCACGCATTGATAAGTCAGGCTCGACGGGATTGATGCCATCGACCGCTCGCATCAGTAGTGATCGCTTCGGATGTACTGCTGCGTCAGCCGGGGAAATACTGCCCCCATCGATCAAGGATTGGACATAAGTGTGGTCGTGCGTCAATTGCACAAAATCATTTTCGCGGAGTAGATATGCGCGCGAATCACCAACATGCACAAGTGCGATGCGATCTTCAAGCCAATAGATCCCCGTGACGGTGGTACCCATACCCGTTAGTTCGGGGTCAGCGGAAATAACATCACCTATTGCGATCCCAACGTCGTCGATGGCATCGGCAAGTGCGCCCAACACGTCATTTACTTCTGGTGGGCTGGCTTCAAGATTCGCAACCGTTGCCACCGCAGAAGCCGAGGCCAGTTCACCAGCGGCATGACCTCCCATGCCATCGGCAACAAGAAGGAGTCTTGGGCTGGCGTATCCGGAGTCCTCATTTCCGCGCCGGATTAGGCCGACGTCGGAGCGGGCTGCGTAGCGAAGTTGCAGTGACATCGCGCATTACCTCTGTAACTGCAAGGTGGTTCGGCCAACGCGAAGTGGCACGCCGACCGGGAGCACGGTTGGAGTTGTGATTCGTGTTCTATCTATCCAGGTGCCGTTTGTGGAGCCGAGGTCTTCAACAACCCAAGCGCCTTCTGATGGATAAACCCGTGCATGTCGACTCGATGCGTAATCGTCTTCAATGACGACGGTGGAGTCAGGGGCCCGGCCGATGGTCACCTGCGCGGTATTTAGTGGGATGACCGTGCCGGTAAGAGGCCCTTCGGTGACAACGAGTTTGGTACCGCGCACTTTCGCCTGCCTAGCGACCTTGGCAGGTTTAGGGGCTTTGGGTTGCCGATTTCGACCGGTGGGCCGAGTTTCGGCGGGTTGGCGCAGATCTTTGCGCAATACCAAGACGGTCATTAGGACAAATAGCCACAGCAGGCCTAAGAACGCAAGGCGGACGAGGGTGAGCGCGAGCTCGGACACGATCAGCCGCTCCGGAACACCAAAGTGGTCGAACCCAAGGAAACCGAGCCGCCATCTTCAATAGCTGTTTCGGTGATCTTGGCTCCGTTGACGAAGGTCCCATTTGTTGAACCTAGATCGCGCACGAGCACCGGTTGGCCCAGGATTATTTCGCAGTGATTGCGTGAGCAACCCGGGTCTTCAACCCGAATATCGGTCTCACTACCGCGACCTAATCGAGTAATGGCGCGCACCAATGGATAAGCGGTATCACCGAGAATTAAACGCGGCTGGTCTGCGACCGGGGCATTGCTGCCGGACTGCTTGGCGCTGACTTCGGCGCGGGCCTCACTGCGCACCCGGAAGATACCCGTTTCTAGATCCTCGTCGGTACTTATTGTCACGGTCACCGATCCGAGCAAGGTGTACTGCTGCTCGGCTCCATAGGCCTTAACCAAATCAGCCAGCTCCGACTGCAGGGCATCGCGAAATACGGCCAAGCGCTTGTAGTCGTGGTCGGAGAGCTCAACATTGAAGATATTCGGGATAACGGTGCGATCGCGGCCGGTGACTGCCGCCCGGTCATCAATTTCGCGTTGCAAGGCAGCAGCAATCTCAACCGGCTGCACCTCGGCCTTAAAAGCCCGGGCGAAAGCGCCATTGACCATGCGGTCGAGGGAGTCCTCGAACCGTTCGAGCAAACCCACTTGCACTCCTTGAATATCCGCGGAATCGGTGAACCTTGATGGTAA
>CAMBQX010000180.1 GCA_945870085.1 Bifidobacterium breve
TATGACGTCTCGGGCCACTTCCTATGGATCGGTGAACGAACCAGGCAACTCGATGCTGCACATGTGCAATTCGCGTCGGTGATTCGTAATCCGGTTGGAGTTAAAGTCGGTCCTACCGCATCAGCCGAGGACATAGTTGAGATCGCCGAACGGCTTAACCCTGATCGCATACCTGGGCGGCTCACCCTGATAACGCGAATGGGAGCCGGCAAGGTGCGCGACGTATTGCCCGGCATCGTCCAAAAAGTAGACGCCAGCGGAGTTCCGGTGGTGTGGATCTGCGATCCAATGCACGGAAATACCCGCGAAGCATCCACCGGACATAAGACAAGGGTCTTCGATGACATCATCAACGAAGTCAAAGGTTTCTTCGAGGTCCATCGAGATCTCGGTACTTTCCCCGGCGGGATTCATATTGAATTGACCGGCGATGATGTCACCGAGTGCGTTGGCGGCACTGGCGGCGTCCTTGAGGGCAACCTAGGCGATCGTTATGAGACAGCTTGCGATCCGCGATTGAACCGGGAGCAAAGCCTGGAACTGGCTTTCTTGATCGCTGACATGTTGATTAGCCGATAACTTAAGTTCTCTCGCAATGCCGACACTTACCTACACAACGGCAAAAATACCTGGCGGAACAATCGCGGTGGTGGTGACTAATGGTTTAGTCGTAGCGTCGTCATATCGAGGTATTGACGATATTCGCTCGAGGCTCTTGCCGGAGTTCACCTACAAAAAGTCTGACCTACCGGTGCTTAAAGATGTTTTAGAGCGCTACTGCGGGGGTGAGCTGACCGCCCTCGATGAGGTTGAAGTTTCCCAACCCGGGGGCCCCTTTCAGTTGGAGGTTTGGAGTGCAATGCGCACCATCGAACCCGGCACCATTGATAGTTACGGTGGATTAGCAAGGCGAGCGGGCCGGCCGAATGCATATCGGGCTGTCGGCACCGCCTGCTCTTCAAATTTGGTGGCACCTTTTGTGCCGTGCCATCGGGTGGTCGCTGCCTCCGGACTCGGTGGCTACGGCTACGGCCTAGCGGTGAAGAGGGCCTTGTTGAAACATGAGGGCGTCACTTACGAGTGAGGAACTGCGCGAGGCGGTCAATCGTGCCGGCAATATCCTCGGTGGTGGTGCTCGGGTTGATGGTGCAAAGGCGCAGTACGGTTCGGCCTTTCAGCACCGTACTCGATACCGCGGCATAACCATCCTGCGTTAGTTGGGCGGCTGCCCGTACGTGATCGCTTGCATCACAGTTAATGCCAGCGAAGGTAACGATGCCTAGCGCTGCGGGCGTGACTATTTCAAGGCGGTCATCGCTTTCGACCTGGTACTGGGCATATTCGGCTAAGCCGATACCGCGGTCAATTGCAGCATCCAGGGTTTCTAGTCCGTAGGTCCGGAACGTGAGCCATAGTTTGACGGCGCGACTTCGGCGGGTGAGCTCCAAACTTCGGTTTTGCATCTCGACGGCTCCACCAGCCACATCTTTGAGGTACTCGGGGTGGATAGCGAAGGTGTTTTCTAAGGCGCCGGGTAATTTAACGAACAAGCAGGCAATGTCGTACGGCTGGAAAAGCCATTTATGTGGATCGGTCACGAATGAGTCGGCTCGATCAAGGCCCGGTAGCACCGATCGCCCGCGCGCACAAAGTGCCGCTGGCCCGCCGTAAGCACCATCGACATGCAGCCAGATATTGAAGGTCGCGCAAATATCTGCGATCGATGGTAGGTCATCGACCGCCCCGGTGTTAGTGGTTCCTGCTGTGGCAATCACCAACATCGGATGCAGCCCATTTTCTAGATCGACCTTAATTGCGGCCTCGAGGTCGACTGCGTTGAGTCGAAAGGTCTGATCGGTTTCGAGTACGCGAATATCCGCAGGGGGTTGGCCGATCGCAAGCAGGCCGCGTTTAATCGACGAGTGGGTTTGATCTGAAAGGTAAATGATGCCCGAGCCCTTATGGTGACGTGCGGCAATTACCGCGGTGATGTTTGCCATCGAACCGCCAGACAGCAGCACGCCTTCACAGGATGGGGCCAGGCCTAGGGCATCCCTTAACCAGCCACAGGTGATGTTCTCTAGCGTGCTTGGCCCCGAGCCACCACCCCAAGATGAGGCAACCGACGCCATCCCGGTGGCAAGCCATTCACCGAGTATCGCCGGGTATGAGGATGGTCCGGGCACGCGGGCGAAATAGCGCGGGTGGTCACCATGTTGCTGATTGGCCAGTGCGATATCGGCGAGGGTTGCGAGGTTTCCAGAAATTGGTGAGCCTTGGCGGGGGATTGGCCCACCTAATCGCGCGGTTAACATCCCTAAATCGCCGGTGGTCAGGGCGCGTTGATCCCTAATGGTGGTGAGGTGTTCGACTACCCGGTCAACGACCTCGTAGCCTAAGTGGCGCATCTGAAGTTCGTCCAGCGCCAAGATATCTGCTGGAATATCAAGTGCTCGCCGGGTCTCATCTGGAAGTTCGCGCATGGAGTTCCATTCATCCAAATCGATAACTTGATGGGTCTAGATAATACGAATAATTACTGAACTGCCCTTTGGGATCATGGTGCCAGCCGGTGGATCTTGTGAGTAGACGCGATTTAGCGGTGTCGCGGCGGCCTCGAGAACTTTCGGTTGCAGGCCAAGGCCCTTGAGCACACTGATGGCCTTGTTTTTCGGTAGGTCAATGAGACTTGGTACCTCAACCGGCGGTGGCCCTTTCGAGACCACGAGTTCGACCGCGGTGCCCGAAGGAGCGATGGTGCTCGCGGCCGGGCGGATCGCAATTACCACGCCTTCGGCGATTTTCTCCGAATACTTATCCTTCGTTGTCACGAGGAGGCCAAGATCGGTAAGGGCGCTCGTAGCGACTTGAGTTTTTTTACCGACCACCTGGGGGATAGTTACGGGCTTTGGCCCTTTGGATACTGCAATATCCACGCTCGTGCCGGGCTTGACTTCATTGCCAATCTTTGGAGAAGTGCTTGCTACGGCAGCGGCCGGCACCTGATCGTCGAATACCTCGGTGGTCGAACCAATTACCAAGTTCGCGGAGGTGATGGCCGTCGTCGCTTCGGTCACCGAAAGCCCTTGGACATCAGGTATCACATAACGCTCGGGGCCTTTTGACAAGATGGCGCCGACCGCACCTCCTTCGCGTGCACCGTCACCGGGCGCCGGGTCGCTGCTGATTACTCGATCTAAGGGAACGTCTTCGCTGAATTGTTCTTCGGTAATAACCAGAGACAATCCGACATCCAAAAGTGACGCCTTTGCCGCTGCCGTGGAAAGGCCAACGATATTTGGAGTAGGCACCGATTTGCCGGTGGCGAGCAGCCACCCACCAATGCCCGCGCCGAGTACCACCATTGCAATGACGAGGGCAATCCATGGCCCTTTTCGCCGCCGACCGCGGTGCGAGGTGGCCTTTGGAGGCAGCGATTTCGGTTTGAGTGCCACCGGCTGCCCGGCGGCAAGTCGGGCAGCTGTAGATGCGTCGACCACCACGGTGTCGTGTGATTCGACGAATGGCCTAGGTGGTGGCAGCATTGCCCGGATTCGCTTTACATCGGCGAGAAACTCACTTGCTTGTTGGTAACGCAAATTGGCATCGCGCCGGGTGGCACGCACAACGAGCGCATCGATCTCAGGTGGGATAGTCGAGCGAATCGATGACGGTGCCGGCACGTCACTGTTGACATGGGCGTAGGCGACCGACAGTGGGCTATCACCAGCATGTGGCACTTGGCCGGTGACCATTTCGAAGAGCAGGATTCCGGCCGCGTAAAGATCCGAGCGTTCGTCAGCGTCACCGCGCTCGACCTGCTCAGGTGAAAGATATGCGACGGTGCCCATAATTAATCCTTGGGTGGCGCTCGTATTTG
>CAMBQX010000181.1 GCA_945870085.1 Bifidobacterium breve
AATTTCGTAGGTGGTGCCGCGATCACCGAGGAGTTGCGACCCGGCTTCCAGTTCACAACTTTCTCCTACGCCCTTAGCCTCCTGCGCCCAGAAATCATTCAGGAACTCGATCTAGTTCGTCACGGATTCATGCCACTGCTCATGCGCTCACATTTTGCCCCCATGGAAAACGGCGACTACTTCCTGCTTGGTCCAGATGCCGGTGTCAATCGTCAAGAAATTGCGCGGCACTCAAAGTCCGACGTTGACGGTATGGAGCGCTTTGAGCATGACACCGCACGGGTGCGCAACTTCGTACGGCCACTATTTGACTCCATTCCGCCAAATCTCTTTAGCGATGACCCGGCCGATGCCGACAAAATGGCGTGGTTGCTCAAGCATCTAGGCACCGGCAACAAGAAAGTAATCCACGACACGGTCCGCCTACTCACCGGCAGCATCGCGGACTTTTGTGATGACTACTTAGAGTCCGACATCATTAAGGCCACGATTGGTTCGGCCGCTTGCGTAGGAATCAAGTTAGGCCCAATGTCACCTGGCAGCGGGTTGAACTGGCTCTATCTGTCAATGGGCGAGCATGACGGTGTCGGCGGTTCCTGGTCCTTCCACAAGGGCGGTAACGGCGGCTTCACGCAGGTGTTGGCCCGAGCGGCCACCGCCTACGGCGCGGAGATTCGGCTGGATTCCCACGTTGATCACCTCATAACCGAAAAGGGTGAGGTGAAGGGCGTTGCCCTCCGAGACGGAACTGAATTCCGTGCACCAACCGTGGTGAGTTCACTTGACCCTCGGCGCACCTTCTTGGAGATAGCCGATCCACGTGAACTCCCTGCTGATTTGGTCGAGACTATTCAGCGGTTCCGTTTTCAAGGGGTCGCATCGAAGGTGAACTTCGCCCTCGACGGGCTCCCGGAGTACCCCGCGCTCAGTGGTCGCACCGACCAGTACCTCGGGTTCATCAATATTGCTCCGACCGTGGAATACATGGAGCGGGCCTACGACGCCGCGAAGTACGGAGGGTACTCCGAGCATCCATATATAGATGCGTGCATTCAATCGTTGGTAGACCCTGACATGGCACCCCCGGGCAAGCATGTGATGTCGTGCTTTGTGATGTACACCCCATATGAGCTCAAAGGAACCACCTGGCAGGCAGAGCGGGAGAACATGGCCGATCGCGTGCAGGCGACACTCCAAGGTTTCTTCCCGAACTTCAACGACTTGGTACTTCAGCGCGAAGTCGTCTCGCCAGACATCATTGAAGCCAAGACCGGACTCTCAGAGGGCAATATCTATGCGGGCGAGTTCTTCGCTCATCAGATGTATTTCTTCCGGCCGGCACCCGGCTACAGCGACTACCGCACACCGATCCATGGTTACTACCAATGCGGGTCAGGTACCCACCCCGGAGGTTGCGTGATCGGTGCACCGGGGCGGTTGGCAAGCCAACAGGTACTTAAAGATTTAGGCGGAGGTAAGGAGTAGTCAGTGCCTTAACTGAGCACTCGGCTACGGTCTGGGTCATAGAACGGACGTAACTGGAGGCGAGCTGAGTACCGCTCACCTGCGACCACGACTTCAAACCCGTCCTCGGCTAGCCAGTCGGCGGTTACCCCGTCTGGATTGTCGATGGTGGCAAGGCCGACCGAAGCACCTAGGGATGGTCCAAATCCACCTACCTGCAGGTAGCCAATCCATTTACCGTCCTTGAGCACCGGCTCGCTTCCGTGAAGAAGCGGCTCGGGTGAGTCAAGTAGTACGCAAACCAATCTGCTGGTTCGATCGGCACGAAGTGCGACGAGGGCCGCCTTGCCGCGAAATTCCGTTGGCTTATCCCAGGCAACCGCAAAGGCAAGACCGGCCGAGACCGGGGTGTCGGTATTGTCGATATCTATTCCGTAGTCTCGGTAGCCCTTCTCCAAACGCAGACTGTGCAGTGCGCCCAGCCCAACCGGTCGCAGCCCAAGGTCTTGGCCCGCGGCTTCGAGGGTCTGCCAAACTGAAACTGCTTGGTCCGATGGAATGTATAGCTCGTAGCCGAGTTCACCCACATAGGTAACCCGCAGCACCAAGATTCTGGAGTACCCGATCTCGATTTCGCGCCCGGTCAAATAGGGGAAGCCCTCGTTTGAGAGGTCATCGGGGCTCACTCGCTCGAGCAATTCGCGGGACTTTGGCCCTTGCACCGTCAAGATGACAAATCCGGCGGTGACGTCTGTGATAGTGGCGAATTCGCCCACCTGAATTTCATCGAGGAGCATCCGTTCAACGCGGCGATGTGTAACGTCGGAGACCACCACCATGAACTTTTCTTCGTCGAGCCGGGTAACGGTGAGATCAGCTTCAATCCCGCCGCGGTCGTTGCACCATTGGGTGTACACCACGCGGCCAATTGCACCGACAACTTCGTTGGCGCTCAGGCGATCCAAAATTATTGCAGCGCTTGGCCCTTGAACGAGGAATTTCGACATCAAGGTCATGTCCATCACGCCGACATTCTCGCGTACGGTTTTGTGTTCGCTAGCTATCCAGGGTGTCCAATGACCACGCTCCCAGGTCCAAGGCACTTCAGGATTCTCGCCGGTGGGTGAAAACCATTCGGGGAACTCCCAACCGGCAGATACCCCGAAGTAGGCGCCGGCTTTCTCCCAAGTCTCATGAAGTGGCGACCGGCGAATGCCACGGGCGGTGTGTTGATGAAACGTGGGGAAGGAGCCGTCACCGAACAGCACACCAAGTTGTTCGACGGTCCGCTCTGTCCGAAAGCGGAGAGAGTTCTCAAATGGTAGGGCCCGCTCAATGCTGAAGGCGGCGATATCAACCGGACATATGCCATCGACGATCCAACTCGCCATGACGTTTCCGATGCCCCCGCCCATCAAAATCCCGACCGAGTTCAGGCCGGCAGCGACAAAGAGACCGTCTACTTCGGGGGCCGGGCCCAGCAGCGGCAGTACATCCGCGGTGAAACTTTCGGGTCCACAGAAGAAGGTGCGAATTCCGGCTTCGGAGAGACTGGGGATGCGGGCCATCGCTTTCTCCAGATGCGGAGTCATGCGATCCCAATCCGGAGGGATGGTGCCGAAAGCAAATTCCTCCGGGGCCTGCTTCGGGTGCCAAGGTGCAGCAACCGGCTCGAAGAGCCCCACCAGCATGCCGTCTCCCTCCTCGCGGAAGTACCCGTAGCATTCAAGATCTTCGATAATGGGGAGATCGCGATGTACGCCCTCCATCGGTTCGGTAAGCAGGTAGTAGTGCTCGGCCGCCTGCAGTGGCACGTCAATTCCAGCTTTGCGAGCTAACTGCCGGGTCCAAAGACCAGCACAAAGCACCACGGTGTCGGCCTCTACATCGCCGACACTGGTTGTGACGCCGGTAATTTTGCGCCCGGTGCGGGTGAAACCGGTAACCGAAATCCCTTCAATGATCGTGGCTCCGCCCATGCGCGCACCCTTGGCCATCGAGGTTGCAACCCCAACCGGGTCGGCGCGGCCCTCGTCGACAACATAGGAGGCTCCAATTAGGTCATCGACGCGAGCCAACGGGAAGAGTTCACTCACCTCGCGAGGTGAAATGATTTCATTCGGGACCCCGTAGCCAACCTGAAAGTCGCGTTCGCGGAGTAGGGTTTCGAATCGGGCAGGGTTGGTCGCAACTGATAGGTGGCCAACCGGGCGGAAGCCGGTCGAGTGACCGGTCTCGGCCTCGAGCTTTGAGTAAAGGTCGCGCGAATATCGCGCCATCCAAAGTGAGGTGTCATCGTGATATCCGGCGCTGGTTATCAAACCAGCGGCGTGCCAAGTGGTACCGGCCGTTAGTTGATACTTCTCAATTAGGAGCAC